>JAKJCH010000027.1 GCA_022706565.1 Bacillota bacterium
AAACCAATTCGTCAACTTCGGCTTCAGCAGAAACCACTTCTCCAGCTACTACTTTCGCGTAAAACTGCGAATAAGATAGCGGCTGCGGCTCAACCTCCGGCGGCGAGGTCAGTCGCACTGCAAATAAAGCCAGCAGAACAATGAGCACATAAATAGCTACATTTTTAAGAACTCTATCCAAACACGTACCTCCTCTGATTGCGCGGCAATCAGTTAGAAAATCCTAAAAAGCATGGTATATTTTAGCATAACCGGCCAAGCTATTCAACCAAACGGTCGCCGGTGTGGCCTGGCGTCGTTGTTCCCATCGGGCTGGACTCTATTCTCAGCACTAACCTGGTGTGGCTGCCTACTACAGCTTTATCAGCTATGAAGAGTCCCAGTGCCGCGTACACCTCATGCCCGTCCCCGGTCACAAGAACCACCTGATCTCTTTGGTTATAAGGTATTCGGGCTTCGGCCAGGCATTTTTTCAGCTTCTTGCGGCCTTTAAACCCGGGGGGAACATAATAGTCTCCATTCTGGCGGGAACGCAGCCAGAGGGGTTGGGGCAAGCATTCAAAGTCTAAACCCGTTACATCCGGCCCTGGTACATAATCATTTCCAACTACCAAACTGACCCGGTAAGATTGGCCCAATTCAGGTATTGCCACCTTCCCCGGCACCGGCAATTCATACTTAAATTGGGTCCGGACTGCCGGCTGAATGGTAAATACCATTGTATCATAACTCTTGTTTACCCGAACTCCCCTTTTCAGATGCAGGTTCAAGGCAGAACCGACCTTCTCCCTGGCGCTCAAGGCAAGTATCGCTTCTACGTCCTCCAGGCTCCATTCTGCGGTAGTGGCCAATTGATTCAGGGCCTTTAGAACGATACGGCGCTGAAACCCGCGCGGCAGGCCAGTTAATACGCGGTTATCCACAACCACTGTTGACGAGTCCTGCGCCAACCGTACCTCATTCCATACCATCTGGGTTTGTTCCTCCATGACCTGGTTTTCATCCCCGGCAATGGTTGCTAACTGGTTTAGTTTGTCCACTATACGGGGGTTGAATTCCTTTTCCAGCAGTGGTATGAGTTTGTGCCTTATGCGATTGCGCAGATAATATGGGTCGCTATTGGACTCATCACGGCAATAAGGGATTAGCTTAAGCTCCAGATATTGCAATAGTTCTTGCTTGCTGACCCGTAGTAAAGGACGGATGATCAACCCATTTAAAGGCAGAATACCGCGCAAGCCTTTAATCCCCGAACCCCTAAGCAAATGCAGTAGTACACTCTCAGCCACATCATCACTGTGATGAGCGGTAGCAATGCGATGGCCGCCGATTTGCTGCCGCAGCTCCTCGAAGAAGTTGTATCGTGCATAACGACCGGTTTCTTCCAGCCCGGCTTTTCTCGCCCGGGCCAACTCCTCTACCGCTACTTTTTGGGTAAAACAAGCAACCTCAAGTTTGCGACAGGCTTCCCGAACGAATGCTTCCTCCTCGTCCGCTTCTGGGCGCAGACCATGGTTCAAGTGGGCGGCGGCGATTCTAAAACCCAGCCGAGGGGATAAATCAACCAAAATATGCAGGAGCGCCATGGAATCGGGCCCGCCTGACACTCCAACAACGACCAGTTCGCCGGACTCCACCAAATGGTGGGTGGATATGAAGTTTTCGATTTTGTTAAGCATTTCCTTTTCTCCTGAGCGGCTGTTATATGTATGCTACCCAAGTTACCGCCAATAGTAAACCCCGGGACATGGACCCGGGGCTCAATATATAACGATTCAATATGGAAGGATCATCTTGGCAGTACCGACCTTATTGCATAGAATATATTTCCGGTGATCGACCAGCCTCAGAGCCGGTCGATCCTTACACAAATAGCCGTCATGTCATCGCGTGGCTGGCCATTGGCGAGGCGCAAGGCCTCACTGATGACCAGTTCGGCTATAACCTGGGGGTCATATTCATTGAGCCCAGCCAGCAATTTGGTGATCCAGTCTTCTCCGGGCACGGTAAGTGACGCCTCCAGGACTCCGTCGCTTATCATGAGAACGAAGTCGCCGTTGTGGAGGCTTCTTTTTTCGCTGACCACCTCCACATCCTTCAGTATACCCATGGGCAGGGAACTTGAGCTGATCATCGCTATCCGTTGTCCCTGCTTAATGAAACTGGGGGCACTGGCGGTTTTTATAAAATCCACCTCAGCCGTATAGAGATCAACCAAGATCATATCCAGGGTGGTGAATGTCTCAGTGGTCGAACGCAATAATAAAACAGAATTGATGGTATGGAGCGCAACCTCCTTGTTAAAGCCGCTGTTCAGCATGTTTTCCAGGAGTTTTACAGCCGTCTGGCTCTGCACTGAAGCCGGTTCCCCCACACCCATGCCATCGCTCAGGACCAGGAGTTCTTTCCCTTCTTTTAGGGTAGTAATCACATAACTGTCGCCTGAGACTTCCTGGCGTGCTACTTGGGCCACTGCGCTGTGAGCATGGTACCCAAAGGCTCGCCGCAGGCTGAATTCGCAGGGTCCCTGACCTCTCAACAAAGGACATTTTTTGGCGCACACTTCCATCTTCTCACCCATTAAGGCCGATATGGCAGGGGCTATTTCTGCTTCACACCCCGACCCTTCCACGCAGGCAGAAGCGATAATGTCCAACATGATTTCCTCACCGCGGGCGCGTATCGGCGTTATATCTTTAACAGCCATCCCCTGACGGCGACAGGCTTGCAGTAATGCGGATCGCAAATCGTAATCGATTTGGGTCTCCATCTCTATCTCTTCGGCGAGATTCTTTACAACCTGACTGACCCCCTTCAGTTGGCGGGCCACCAGGTCGCGGGATTCATCAATCTTACCCGACCAGTATTCGCTCATACGCAAGTTGTCAAAGAGATAATTGACGGCGCTGGTCAGCTCACGGCCGTGGAGACACCTGTTTTTAAACGAAACCGGGCATTTTTCGTAGTTAATCTGGCCCTCCGTCTCAGCCACCGTAAACATCTCCAACAACTGCTCAGATGTGACTGAAAAGTCCTCCTCCCAACATCTCCAATGGCGGTTGCATCCCTCGCAAAATCCGTGCGCCAACTCATCGTATAAATAGTTGAGGTAGGCAATGGGGCGAGGATGGGGTTCCGCTTGGGCGGCAGCAGTGAAGGTGTAACTCAACTCGTCAAATACGTTGGCCAGGTGGTGGATACGATCATTCACGCTGGCCTTTACGCGCTCCTCAAATGGTTCACCGCTGATAACCGGTTGCTTTTTGGAGCCCAGTGGTTTACGGGTGACCTTTTCTTTCAGAGATTCCGGTAACAAGAAAAATATCAAGCCGGCTACCCCTGTCTCCCAGATACCCATTAAGGCGACTTGGTTTTCGGCGATAAACATTGAGATGGCTAAGTTGCCCATCATGAAACCAATGATTACCCCCATCCGGCCAAAGTTTCTGAACAGGCCGGCCAGCAATCCCGAGAGTGCATATATCCCGAGACTCTGGGCGAAGATATTGGAGGTGATGGAGGGAATTATCCCGGACATTACACCAACCATAGTGCCTGCTCCACTCCCCCACAGATAGGCGGCGATGAGGATTCCTAACCTGCAGATGACACTGCTGATACTCAGGCCCAATAGGTGAATGTCGTTTAGACCCATGATCACACCCACACCCAGGATGACAAAAGAAGCCATCTCCTCAAAGCTGAACAAGGTCAGCGGCTTGCGGCTGCGCAGCACCTCGCTGCTGATCATTAGAACAAAGGTAAGTATCCCGGCCAGGAGGGCTTCGAAGATAATTATCATCTCCTGGTAAAAGCTGATCCCGGTTAGCGCCAGCAAAGTACTCTTGCTGATAAATATCACCGCCATTGTGAGCAGCGGAAGTCCCCACCAGGTCTTTTCGGTTGGTATATCAACATAATACATAACCGTTACCAGTATAAGCACCGTAATCAAGTTGCTCCACAATGGGGCGCCGCTGAGAACGGTGGCAAAGCCCAGGATGGCGAATAATACCGCTACCGTGCAGCGTTCCCGGTTTTTCCAGCCGAAAGCAGCGATAACGGCATATATATAAGGAAGCAACTCGCTTAGGATAAAAGCTCGTGCCATGATGACCGCGCCCAGGGCGACCAGGACATTGGCAGGCGTTAAGGCTTGCTGTAATCCCGCAATTACATGGGTGCCTGCCGCCGCCACCTTAAGCTCCGGTATTCGGAGACGTGATGATTCCCTGTTCTTTGTCCTTTTATGAGCTCGTGAGTTTTTCTCTATTCTTTGGAAAGGGTATATCTCGGTCTTATCCACCCTGACACTCCTCCTCGCCTGTTTCATGCGTTTTTCAATTATAACAGGCTAGCCAGGTAAATTTTGTCATCATAAGGACAGGCCCCAACGTTTTTGTAAGGTAAAAACCGCGCTCAGTATCCTCGATCGGCCATATTAAACTAAAATTCGATGTCGGCCTAACATTGAAGCGGGGTTGTTGGTCAAGCATATATTTGACTTCAATACTTTTATGCATTGGACATGGGACCCTAAGACAATTGGTGTTGGACGCCTCTTTGGTGATTTGATACACTAATTCCTCAGATACTGATGGTCTCAGGTATCAGAAGTGGCCATGGTTGATGGATACTGGTCATTGTGAATCCGAAACCATGATGGTAGAATGTGTCTATTATTAGTACTCGGAAGAGCAAGCTGGCATACCATGTGGTCGCCGGCCTCCGCTTCCCTACACACAACAGATATGAGGAGGAATGGATATGTCTCATGAACCAGTTAAATTCGACCTGCCCACTCTCTTCCAGGAGTTGGAGCCCAGTCTGGCGGCTTTCGAAAAGAACTTCCCCCTGGCCGAATTCGCTCAGGCTAATTACCAGCAGCACCCCTTCGCCACTCTTTTAACCTGCTGCGATTCCCGGGTATCCCCCAATATGCTGGGGGACACGTTCAATCGGGTCTTTTGCGTGGAGAACATTGGCAACCAATTCCGGAATAGTGAAGGTTCGGTTTTGTACGGTCTACTCCACCTCCACACTCCTCTTATGCTGGTCGCCGGCCACAGCGAATGCGGTGCAATCAAAGCCGCTGTCTCCGATTATGCCGCTGAACCAGACGCTCTCATTAAAGAACTCAATACGGTAAAAGACTCACTCCAACAAGGCTGCACAGCATCTAAAATTGATCTGGCAGCCGCCTCATCGGACCAGGCTCAGCTAGCCCAGTTGAATGTCGATACCCAGGTTGAAATACTTTTGAAACATCCTGATGTGCGCCAGCTGGTCGATAAGCAAGAGCTTGTGGTGATAGGTTTGCTGGTCGATCTGCATAATGTATTTGGGGAAGGTTATGGCAGGGTATACACAGTAAATGTCAATGGAGTTAAGGACGTCGATGCCATTAAGGCCAAAGATGATATTGGGGGTTTTACCGCCCGGGCTCGCCGCCTGCCCTAGAAATTACGTCTTCTCCACAGAATGCCATTGATAGCGAATACAAAAGGGTCACGAACTGTCTCACCAAGATCGTGACCCTTACTACTATTCTCGGGGTCTTTGTCTATCCATCTGCCAGGTTCCATATGATCCCGTCCAATATATCGGCCTCGCTCACGGTTATTTCCCTGATTGCCAACCTATCCATTATGACCATCATGATCATGGCCCCCTTATTGATTATGTCCGCCCGCTCCGGCTGCAGCCCAGGGAGCCGGCGTCTCAGTTCCAGCGGCAGAGCTTCCAGGAGCTCATACAGGTCAGCAATTTCGTCCCGGTCCAATGTCTCTCCATGGACAAGCTCAGTTTTGTATTCAGGCAATCCCTTCTTTATGGTTACCAAGCTGCTGGCCGTACCCCCCACAAACACCAAGGGACGGCCATTCAGGCTTCGCCCGGTTGATTGTGTCCATTCACCCAGCACCTGCAACTGCCGGAGCACTTGATCACCTGAAATATTAGCTTCCGTTGCGCGAACCGCGCCTACCGGAACAGACAATAGCAAATCGATATCCGGGCACACAAATTCCGTACTGCCTCCCCCCACATCAACCACCAACGGTGAGCAAGTAAAGTGTAATCCCCGAATAACACCAAGGTAGCTCAGATTAGCTTCTTCTTCCCCGCTGAGGATGTCTACCCGCAGGCCCGTCTTTTCCAGCACAAGGTCCAAAAACTCTTGACGATTACCGGCCTCCCTAACTGCGCTGGTAGCCACGGTTCGCACTGTCTCTGCTTGATTAAGTCGCAGCAGACTGGCAAAACGCTGCAGACACTCAATGGTTCGTTCCATTGCTTCCTGGCTTATCTTCTCCGAATGATTGACGCCCTCACCAACCCGGGTCGTCTCTACCAACCGGGCAATAGTATTAAGACTTCCCGCCTGGCTGGTTTCCGCAATCAGTAGCCGGCAGGAGTTGGTTCCGATGTCAATAGCTCCAAAAGTCATTGCTTTTCTCCAATTGGCTTGATTCGAATGGCTAACCACCGGTTGTCCCCGTCAAACAGTCGCCGGCTACAGACCAGGCCGGGACAGTTACATCCGTAGGGTGGGTATAAACAACCGCAAAAAAAAGCACCTCCGTAGAAGTGCTGTTGCCTACTCTTAATAGTTCCTGGGTCTCCTTCTGGTATCTACCTTGTTCTTAAGAGGCTGCATTCTTTCATCGCTCTCTTTAAGAAAACGGGCAATCTTATCATCCAAACTGACTGGCGAATCACTTCGTTTGGGACTAAAGCTCCGGCTATCGCGTCGGACCGGCTCCGGTCTGATCTCGGGTCGGGTTGCCCTTGGTGGGATTACCTTGGGCGGCAGGGTTTGCTTGATGGACAAGCCTATCTTCTTCCCGGCCACATTCAACACCTTGACCTTAACGCTGTCTCCTTCTTTGACAAAGTCCTTGACGTCTTTAACATAAGTGTCGGCAATCTCCGAGATATGGACTAGACCCACCAGACCCCCCGGCAACTCGATAAAGGCCCCAAAGTTGGTAATACCCTGGACCTTTCCTTCAATAATATCACCGGGTGCGATATTAGTTTGTTCAGTTGGCATAGATGTTAAGATCCCCCTCAAAATCGTGCTATTCCTATTTTATTGAATACATAGGAACTAGTCAACCAGCAATCGCAACTTAGTCGTTGGGGATTACTCTGATAATAGTCCTTTCCCCTTTTTTCACCATGCCCAACTGCTCCCTGGCTATCCTCTCAATACCCAAGGGTGATTCAATCTCGGTCAAAGTCTGGCGGTATTCCTCATTGATTTGAGCCAATTGTTTTTTCTCTCGGAGAAGTTCTTGCTTCCTGATTGACAATTCGTATATGGCAGCGGCTCGAGGGATGATTGTGAATAATAATACTGCCGCCAACACTCCGACTACTACCAACCGGAAGCGCTTATTCGGTTTCAGCCTCAAAATCCTCGTCCTCCCCGCCAAAGATGCCCAATGTATCGCCGGGAAGCACGATAACTACCTCATAACCCTTGCTGCGGGCCCGGTTGTACAGGGTGGCGACGGTGCTGGCTGAAATCCTTAGGGTCCTGCAAATCTCGGCACTGCTCTTCCCCATCTCTTTTAGAACCACCACCTGTCGTTCCCGGTAACTTAGTTTCTCTGCTCCCCGTATTTCAATCTGCATGGTATTTACTATAAACTATCCACATTATTTGCACAATATGTGGACAAAATTATTATATAGTATTCGGGAAGCGGTAATATTTTCCTGCCTCTAATTCATAAACACTCGGTTTTTTACTAATCAATATCTTCCGGATCTTCCGGGGTAGCGATTCTTTGCCGAAACTGCATGGTCAACCAGGTCTTGATATACTGAAAAGGCTTTTTAAGCAACCGCCATAACCACCGCAGGGACCTGGCTGCAGCCTTCCCAAACAGATCGATGGGCTGCCGTATAAACCCGCTCACACAGCGGAAATAGAATATTGCCCCTGCCAATAAAGCTATAAACACGTAGGCTCTGATTTCCGCCTGGTTGATCAACAACAGTGCCAGACCTATAATCAGAATCATAAATATCCATACCGACACATCAAGAAAATACTGCGGGCACCTTTTAATGCGGATTCCTCTAATGACAGCCTGATAAACATCAAATATAAACCCCGCAACTATTCCTAATATGGACGTCAATACAAAGGCTTCGATTTGGGCAAGCGGCCCCAAGCTTTAAAACCCCCCTATTTTAGCAGTCGGTTGAGCACATTTTTGCCTTTGGATTTCAAGTCAGTCCCTTGAGCCTTATAGCCCAGATTGTTAATGTTCCCTTGGATAGCAACCTGCCCCTGGTCAAGATTGAGCAGAGTGATATGCATATCAGCACCACTGATGGAAAGGTATCCTTGGGAGGTTTCCAACACGATTTCCTCTTCATCAAATGCGATCACGTTGGTTATTCCGCTCAACTGGAGCTTCTGCCTGTCTTCCATGGTCAGTGAATGTTCCGCCATAATGTAAGCCTCCTTATAAGCAATATTATCTCTATAGAATATGCAAAGAAGATGGTTTTTTATGACTGCATTTACGGACCTTAACAACTAAGCGGATAGCATACAAAAAAACAGCAGCCATCGACTGCTGTTGTCTATACGAGTCAGACCAAGAAACCGTCCATCCCATCACACAGGACGAACTATTCCACTACTTTGTATAGTTCCTTGGCCTCCGTTGCTTTTACATTGTCAGCAATTTTTACAATCTGGTAGGATAATTGACGTGCTCCCGACCGCAGGGAAATGACATCCCCGACTCTGACCTCTGTAGAAGGCTTGGCTATCTTGCCGTTGACCATGATTCTTTCGTTTTCGGCATAGTCCTTGGCTACGGTTCGCCTTTTTATTATCCGGCTAACCTTGAGAAATTTATCCAGGCGCATCTAACCTTCTACAGCGTCTTTTAAGGCTTTGCCAGGCTTGAATGCTGGCACTTGAACCGCTGGGATGTCAATCTCAATACCAGTTTGGGGATTCCTTCCTTTGCGAGCCTGCCGGGTCCTGACCTCAAAGGTTCCGAATCCTACCAGTTGGACTTTGTCGCCTGCTTTAAGGGTTTCTTCTACAGTATCCAGAAATGCGTTAAATACTTTCTCGGCATCCTTCTTGGTAATATTGGCTTTACTTGCAACTTCTCCAATCAATTCCGTCTTATTCAAGCTATCCCCTCCTCAAGTTTAACAATATATTATGGCTATTCGCTCTCTTCGGCCTTAATCCTTTTTTGGAATGGAAATTTTTTAGATCGAATTCCTTTTTATGTAAAACTAGAGTCCTTGTCCTTTGGCTTCATCCCAGATAGCGTCCATTTCCTCCAAGGTAAGCTGTTCCAGCCTTTGCCCCTTCCTCTTGACTGCCTCCTCTACGTAATTAAACCTCCGTATCACCTTGTCATTGGTTGCCTGCAGGGCTTGCTCCACTTCCACCTTTCGGAATCGGGCTATATTAACTATGGCGAAGAGGACGTCCCCTATCTCCTCCCTAACCGCATCCTGGTCAGCAGCTTCATCAAGTTCCTTGAGTTCCTCCTGAAGCTTGTCCCTAGCACCGGAAATATCGGGCCAATCATACCCAACCCGGCTCAATTTTTCTTGGATCTTTTCTGCCCGCATCAATGCCGGCAAGGCATTAGGAATGCCATCCAGGAGATATTTCTTACCCTCACGTCGTTTGAAAGTCTCCCAATTGTCCAGAACGTCCTCACTGGTTTTCAGCTGCATGTCCCCGAACACATGCGGATGACGGCAAATCATTTTCTCGCTCACCGACTGGGTCAAACCGGCGAAGTCAAAATCCCCGCGTTCTTCAGCCAGAGCAGCATGAAAGACAACCTGTAGTAATAAGTCTCCCAACTCCTCTCGCAGTTTATGCATATCCCCCTGGTCAATGGCCTCAATCACCTCGTAGGTTTCCTCAATTAAATAGCGCACTAATGATTCATGTGTCTGTTCCCGGTCCCATGGGCAGCCACCTGGCGCTAGCAGCCTCCTTTGTATTTCCAGCAATTCCTCCAGCGCCGCAGCTGACTTGCTCATAAATACACCTCCAATATCCCACTTCAAGGGGCCAACTTGATTTCCTTACTCCTAATCATTCGGTTACTCCGCTAAACGACTCCTGTCACACGGCATACTTATTTGACCATTTTCTTTATGATATCCAAGTCAAATTCCTTGAACAACAGAATCAACACCGCGTATACCGCAATCCCGATACCGATAGCCAGCAAGGTAGCCCAACTGGATCTGATGCCACCCGCCACCAGCATACCATATCCAACTTTCACGCTGATTCCCATCAACAGTGTAATAAAACTGAGTTTGAGCATTCTTCCCACTTCGTAATTAACTCCGGTATGGGTTCGCAGGGAGTATATGTTCATAAGCGACCCAATAGTAAAGGCAGCTAACGTCCCCAGCGCCGCACCCTGGATATTTAGCATGGGAATGGCCGTCAGGGTGTAATTGAACCCGGTCTTTAATGCGCCGGTCATTATGAGGTGCCGCATGGCGATCTCGGGGCGCCCGATGCCCTGCAGGCCGGCACTGCTCAGTTGAAAGGCCGCCAGGGCTATGGTTGAAAAAGCCAGCACCTCAAGCGGTATGCCAGCCTCTGGGGTTGCATACAACAGGTCGCATATCTGCCAGGCCAGTACATATAAACCGGCCGCGCAAGGGAACGAAATCAGCATTCCTGCCCGCAGTCCGTAGTTGATGCGGTTATTGAGCAGGAGCTTGTCGTTCTGGGCCCGGGCCTCGCTTATAGCTGGCACCATACTGGTTGCAATACTGATGGTAAATATGGTCGGCAGGCTAATCAGAACCGCGGCCATCCCTGATAACTGGCCATACAACGCAGTAGCCTGGGAGGTAGTATACTGGATGGCCATCAGTCGTCCGGGCACTATGATAGCGTCAAGAACCTGAACCAAAGGGAGGACCACAGCACCAAAGGAAACAGGTACCGCCAGCCTGACCATTTCCTTGGCCATCTGCCATGACCCTTCCCCGCTGTATAAAAGCTGACCTGATCTCGATTCCTCCGCTTTGTTGAACTTGATATAGAAAACACTTAGTACCACCAACGACACCACTCCACCGATCACGGCTCCGAATGTTGCGCCAGCGGCGGCGTATTCAAGGCCTCTGGGAAACAGTATAAAGGCCAGAATGATCACTGCCGTTACCCGAAAGAGCTGCTCTAGAACCTGTGAGACCGCAGTAGGCACCATCCATTGGTATCCCTGAAAAAAGCCTCGGAAAACTGACATCAAACCGGAAAAAAAGATGGCTGGTGCTACTGCCAAAATTGGATAGTATGCCCTTGGCTCATGCAAGACTGAATTGGCCAGAAAACGTGCGCTTTTCATAACCAATAGGGTTAGCAGCAGGCCAAAGATTAGCAAAATGATTATGGAGAGCCGAAAGATTTTCTTACTGTCACCAGTATAACCCTGGGTTTCCTTACGGGAAACTAACACGCTTATAGCCACTGGCACACCGGCAGTAGCCAAAGCGAGAATGGTGGTATATATAGGGTAGGCCATCTGGTATAATCCCATGCCTTCGCCCCCCAGCAAACGAGCCAGCGGGATACGGTATATGGCTCCCAGGATTTTACTGAGCGCACCTGCAACGCTCAAAACCAAAGCCCCGCGCAGGAAGCTCCCCGATTTATCCATAATGTTCCTCCCCATTTTAACGAGGTTAATTATACCATAATGCTCCAGCGTAAATCGCTATTTTACCTGTTTCTAAGAGCCCGGTATCAGGTCATTGTCAGCTTAATACCCCAGCTAATCCAAACAAAAAAAGACGATCTTATGGGTTATAAGACCGCCTTTGCACGAGTCAATCCGTTATTGCTCCATCTGTTTAGCCAGGAACCCAGCGGCTGTCTCAGCCAGCTTGACCTCCATTTCCCCCATCTTGGCCCCAGTATCTTTGGTTACAATGATCACGGCTCCGATTGGGTCACCCTGAGTTACAATCGGTGCGACTACCTGTGACCTAATGGTATATTCGCGATCGTCACTCTGGATGATGTGCATGTTCTCATCGTCACTCTTCTCCAAGTCATTGATAATGATGGTATTTCGTTCTTCAAGGGCGCGTTCCAACAGCTTACCTACCGGCTTGCTCAGGAACTCTTTTTTGTTGCCGCCCGCGATCGCTATTATGACATCACGATCGGAAATCATCGAGATATGGCCGGTTGTCTCAGCCAACGACTCTGCGTATTCCTTGGCAAAATCACCGAGCTCAGCAATAGGAGAGTATTTCTTTAAAATGACTTCGCCTTCACGGTCAACAAAAATCTCTAGGGGATCCCCTTCGCGTATGCGCAGCGTTCTTCTTATTTCCTTGGGTATAACAACCCGCCCCAAGTCGTCAATGCGTCTTACAATCCCTGTTGCTTTCATACTCAGCTGTCCCTCCTTTTTTCAATTTATTTAAAGAATGTTGTTTTATTTCTCAGTGATAGTATATAACTCAAAATATCCTTTTATTCACTTTTTGCCATAGGGCTGTTAAAAAAATAAAACTCCACATAATAATTGACAGATATGGTGAAAATACCGGTGTATTAAATGTGGAGGCGGCCGCTGCATGAATCAGATAAGTAATGTGCAATTATATTGCATGCTGCATGCTACAATCATGCCATTGGCTTTTCTCATCCTACCAATGGTATCGGTTCACTATTCCCAGCATGGAGCTTGGGCGGCCTTTATGGTCTCAATTCTGCCTACAGCCCTCCTTTGCTACATGTATCAATATATTGTCCATAATTCCAGCCGTCCTTTTCCGGCTACTCTGGAAGAACACTTGGGCCAAGTACTGGGGAAATCTATCGGTTTTTTATATATTCTGGTCTTCTTATTTATTACTATTTTCAGCATCACATATTTCACTTCCCTGATCAGCAGCAGCATAGTACCCGACACTCCACTCAGCGTCTACATTGGCGCCATGTTGCTGGTTTCTTATTATGCGCTGAAAACCGGCCTGGAGAATATCGGCAGAGTGCTAGAGGTGATAGTATTATACGTCTTCATTGCGGTCCCGCTGCTTGTCTTGTTCAGCATCATGCAGTCACATGATTTTCGTGCGTTGCTGCCGATCTTCGACGCTTCACTGTCAGAGATGGGCAACACCGTAAGTTACGCTTTTTTGTACTCTGGTGAATTGATAGCTATTTTGACCCTGGCGTTTTTCTCCAATGACCGCAAACGCATATCCCGCCCTGTCAATTGGACCCTGGCTATATATTGTATAGTAATCACCATAACCACGGCAGCCATCTTGATGGACCTTGGCCCAGTCTATGTCAATCATGTCTCCTTCCCCACCTTTAAGCTAATCCGCTCCATCAAGATAAGTGATTTTATCCAGAACACAGATATCATCTTCATTAGTGTCTTCATCCTCGGTGTCTTTGCAGGCACGACCGTCAAATGGTTCCTGGCCTGCTTCTCGATTCAGCAGGTCTTCGGTTTGCGTGATTACCGGTTCCTGGCAGGCCCTACCGCCATCCTGATTGGTATCGGAGCCCTGATGACAGGTAAAAATATCATTGCCATTCAAATGATCGTCCACCATGTTTTGCCATATATCTACGGCGTATTTTTTGTACTGATACCATTGATCTTGTTTCTGGTGGTTCTTTTCAAGCCAACCCCTGACTCGGAAGCCAGCAGTCCGTCGTCTGGATAAATAATTTCTATGGAGTGGTGAAGCCGATGCGCTATAAAAAGCCTCGTAAGCCCGACCCGACCCCGCCCAATCGGGATGTCATTACGAAACCTTTATCGAATGATTTGCAGCAGAATTCGACTGATCTGCGAACGTTATTGGAACGCTGTTCAGATGTGGTATTTAAGGAGTTCTCGTTCGGTCCTCAGCGCCAGTGGCGGGGATTGA
>JAKJCH010000028.1:0-2830 GCA_022706565.1 Bacillota bacterium
TCAAGACTACCTTGATAGCATTGTCGCGGCGTTCCTCAAAGATATCGTATCCCTCGGCAACCTGTGCCAGCGGCAGGGTATGAGTAATAAGAGGTTTCATATTGATTTTGCCTTCTTTGATCAGGTCGATCAGCTCGGGAATCCGGTTGGCATTGACCAGACCCATCTTGATGGCGATATTCTTTATCCATAGTTTATTCATTTCCACGACTTGGGGTTTTTCAAAGACACCGATCAAAGAAACGGTGCCGCCGGCTCTTACTCCGTCGATAGCTCCCTTAAAGGTGGGTTCGAAACCGTTGGCTTCGATGGTGACGTCAGCACCGCGGCCGCCGGTCATATCCTTCAGGGCTTGCACCACATCGACCTTGTTGGGATTCAGTCCGTAATCAGCCCAACCCTGCTTCTGGGCAAATGCCAGCCGGGTATCATCGATGTCCACTGCCACGATCCGGGCCGGTCCCCACAGACGAGCAGTAGCCATGGCGCACATTCCAACCGGGCCGGAACCAAATACCGCTACCGTATCCCCGGGTTGGATGTTGCCATTCTCAGCGCCAAAATATCCGGTGGAGAGAATATCCCCGACAAACAGGACGTCTTCATCGGTGAGATTATCGGGAATCAGGTGCAATCCGGAATCAGCATAGGGCACTCTCACGTAATCGGCCTGGCAGCCATCAATCATATAGCCAAATATCCAGCTGCCAGTGGTGCACTGCGAATACATGCCGCGGCGGCAGTAGTAGCAATCCATACATTGGGTGACGCAGGATACCGCGACTTTGTCGCCTTTTTTAAACTTGGTAACCGCCGGTCCCACTTCTTCAACGATTCCGCAGAACTCATGGCCGATGATTCTGCCTGGCTCAACTTCGGGCATTCCGCCGTGGCGGATGTGTTTGTCGGTTCCGCAGATGGTGGAAGTGGTAACCTTGACGATAGCGTCGGTCGGTTTACTAATCTGCGGTTTGGGTACCTGATCAAGACTCATGTTTTCCGGGCCGTGATAAACAAATGCTTTCATTGTGTCTGCCATTAATTGAATACCTCCCCTTTAATCTAGATAATTCGTAATAAAAAATTCCCTGGTTCTCCAAACGGAATCTCAATTGTGGTTTGCGATCTCCCCCCTCCCATAAAAAAAAGACCACAATTCTCTTCTCCCGCTTGGGATCAAAAAACAATGGTCTATCTTGGAGCAACTTATAGTTTCTCCTTGATCCACCTTATTTAGTTCAATAAGATCATTATTCGGTCAGCATACGATCAAAGATCACCACATGCATCCAAAAATCTTTTTCCGCTTCGATCATATATGTTTGGTGAATGGCTTTGGCATTAAAAAGCTGTTCAAAATAAGGCAGGTTATCGATGGAATGCTGTTTGGCAACCTGCATGCGAGCCGAATTGACCACATCCTTGCCGGCCGTGGTAGCCACTATGTACTTCTCTGGTTCGGTCAGGAAGCCTTCCCCCCGTATGATTAGAGTATCTTCCCAGATCATTATCCTGGTATGGTCGACCCCCTTGCCCAATTTGGCCTTGAAATACTTTTCCATATAGATTTTTAAATCATGTTGCATCTTTTTCCGCTTCCGATCATTAAACCGTTCATATTCTTCAAGGCGGACTACTGATGACATAAATGTCTCCCCCCTCATTTACATCTCATATCAGTTGTTCTCTCTATAAAAATAATAAATACCAATATTATATAAGTTAGGGCCGCCCCCTAATTCATAGAATATTGGTATGTTATTGAGCAACCGAAGTGGTTTCCCTCTAATCCACCAGATTATTAAGCTTGAAACATATTTCTCAAAGAGAATTATATTGGCTAAATTCAAAGAAGTCAATGAGAGTTTTGCGACCGAATCACTAAACATTTCTGTCACTTTCGACAATCAAAGCTATATATGGAAGAGCCAACCACTCCAAGGGCCGATCGAGAATAGTCCTCCTTGTAGCCAACGGAAGGATTTGTCGGGTACGCATAGGTTGGGCTACAATGAATGTGAATGCAGGTGAATCAGGTCAAAAGCAGGGGGTGGCTTTAACATGAGCGAGATGAAGGAGATAGAGCTGAAACTGAGACTGGCTGATGAACGCGATTATCCCCGACTGGTAAGTGACCCCATATTTTCAGGGCTGTTTAAGACCGAACGGGTCAGGATCATCCAATATGCCACCACCTATTACGATACCAGGGACCGGCTCTTGTATCATAACGGATACTCCTATCGGATTAGGAAGGCCGCCGACATCTGCACCGCTACGGTCAAGGATCAGGGCAGTCAAGGCGGCGGTTTGTTCGTGCGCGGAGAGTGGAATGTCAAACTGGACAGCGCTACGCCCAGCATCGGGCCGTTCCTGAGCTTACCGGTGGGTTGCCAGCTTGAATCCATCGTAAAGGACCAGGAATTATTGCCCCTATTTCGGACTGATTTTCAGAGGACCGCCATCGACCTTCGCACTGAGACCGGCAGCCTGATCGAGGTAGCTGCGGACTTGGGCAGCATCGTTGCCGACCAGGCCACCGCGCCAATTTGTGAAGTAGAGTTAGAGTTAAAAGAAGGTGAGCCAGTGGATTTGCTTCGCGTAGGAGCGGCCCTGGCAGATGTATATTCGCTGCGGGTGGGGGATAAGAGTAAATACGCCCGCGGCCTGGACCTGTTGGGCCTGCCTTCCCATCAAGCGACCAGCCGGCCGGAGATCGATGTGAACGCCAGTGTCGGGTCGTTTATCCGCGCGCAGGGTATCTTCTACCTGCAGGAAATCCTGGCTTGGCAGGAGAAATACCTGGGCCAGCCGGAAGACCCGGAGAGTA
>JAKJCH010000028.1:2840-13394 GCA_022706565.1 Bacillota bacterium
GGGTCAAGACCCGCCATCTTCGTTCCCTGCTGTCATTCTTCAAGCCGGTTCTGGAAGGGTCCGGATATGGTGACGTTACTGGCATTCTGAGAGGATTTGCGGGCGATTTGGGTTACCTCCGGGAGCTGGACGTACTGGCCATGGGTTGGCAGGAAATCATCCGTTCCTACCCCGACCTGCTGGGCAAAGCCGAACAATTAAGCGGTAGATTGGCGGCGGAGCGGGACAAGGAGCAAGCTGCGGTATACCAGCAGCTGGCTGCCGGGGTGACTACACCGGGGCTGCTCAGGGTCTGGGCCTGGCTCCTGGAGGGATTCTGGGATGACAATGGAGAGGCCGGTCAGCCCTTGCGGCTGTATATGGAGCAGCGCCTGTTGAAATGGCTGAAGCGACTGGATAAGAGATTAAAGAGCACTGACTATACTGATAGACAGTCGATCCACGCCCTGCGTATCCAGGGCAAAAAGCTGCGCTATGTGCTGCAGAGTTTAGAGCCCGTATTGAAGAAGAGATATCGCCGGTTGCTGCCGAAATTGAAAACGATGCAGGAGCAACTGGGTTTGATCTGCGACGCCTACCGTAATGTGGCTATTATAAAGAATCTGAACAGCGGCCGTAAAAACAACGCCTTGCAGTATGAAAGCGGCATTTACATCGGTTTCATGCTCAGTCGGGCTGCCTCTCTGACCTTGGCTTGGGAAAAGGTATGGCCAGCAAAAGCGCAGTACCAATTATCAATGTTTAGGAATGATTGTTCATGACCAAAGATTCAGGTCTCAATTACGCGGAGAGAAACGCTCTTATTCCTCTGTGCGATCTCAGTAGTACGGGGAGTGATTCTATTGAACGTTTCCAAGGTGGGCAGTCTACTCACGGAAACAAGGTTGCTGGCGAGGCAAAAGAACCGTCCCCATGCCTCGGTCTGTTGAAAGAGATAAGGGCGGCAGGGATGAAACCGGAGCACTTCTATTTTAATCCGGCCAATAACGAAACTCCCTGGGTATATTGGCGCGGGGTGGTCTTGCTGAATTTGCCCAGCCTGGAAGGGGAGGTCAGGGCCGTCAAAGCAACTGCCGAACGAATGGAGAAGGAAATAAACGACAGCGTTGCCCGCCGCGATTTCGACCGTTTCCTGGACCAGGTCGATGCACGTTTAGCCCCCGAGTTGTTTATGGAGGTCTTCAACAACATCCCCGACCACGACAAGTTCCGCCTCTTTGAACGGCTGTGGCGCTTCAATCAGTATGCCCATGATATTTTCCCTCCCGATTTCGCTCGGAAGGCCTACCAGTACCGGAAGGTTAACAGGAGCCTGCCACCCCTCGACAGCACCGGATATGTGCGGGTGTTTATCAGCCCAGCGGCCGGGATAGAGCCCCATCTTGCCGAGAACTGGACTACCAATCTCAATCGGGCTTTAAGGGCAGCCAGTTCAATTCCCGCCCCTCCAATTTACCAGGGGTGGGTGCATCCCGACCACATCAACTCATACGATGGCGGCCATATGGCCGGAAAGGTTCTTGTAAAACCCGGTACGGTTGAGGGTATTCGCTCCATGGATCTGATTGACCTGGCCGATTTCGAGACGGAACTGAATGAAGTTGGAATAATCAGTCAATATCGCTGCCTGGCCGGGCAGATCGATGCCGGTTGGTTCCACAAACCGGAGGGTATTCATGCCATCGACCACACCCGCCGAGTGTTGATCTTGAGCATGCTGTTGGCTTATCTGGAGAGATTCAGTCCGACAGACCGGGACCTGCTGGCCCGAGCGGCTATCTACCACGATATCGGCCGGGTAGACGACGGCTATGATCCCGGACACGGACAAGCCAGTTACGCCCGCACTTGCCGGGAGTGCCTGGTGCAATGGACCAATCCGGAGGAGAACGAAATATTCCGCTTCATTGTCGAGAATCATGACCTGCCCGACAGCAAGGCCTATCAGCGCGTGCACCGATACGAACTGGAGGAAATAGACCGCACCTTGCGGCTTTACAACACCTTCAAGGACGCCGATGGACTGGATCGGGTGCGTCTGGGCGACTTGAACCCTGATTATCTGCGCACTGCTTCCGCCCCACGCCTGTTGCTGGTGGCCCACCAAATATATTTCCAGCCTTACTGGCTGGAGCGGCACGCCGGTTGGTGAGATAAGGAACCAGGATTACGTAACGAGGATTCTTAAGGTACCTAGATGCGCGTGGACATTGGAACCAAGATAATCGAATATCAAATCAACTACAGCCGCCGTAAAACCATGTCCATCACCGTCAAGCCTGACGGGACCATTCGGGTGGCAGCCCCAAAGGGTACTGCGGCCAAAACGGTGCAGGATTGGGTGGCCAGTAAATCAAAATGGATCGCCGCCAAGATGGCGGAGGTTGAAATGGCCAATCGCCAGATAGCCGAACGCAGTTTCCAAAGCGGAGAGGAATTCCTCTATCTGGGGAGACCTATGAGGCTGGAGTTGTTTAACGATCCCCAACAGACCAGAACCATGGTAAGAGGCAGGGAGGGCACTATCCAGGTTACTGGCCCGGATTGTTCGCCCGCCGCGGTCAAAGCAGCCCTGGAAACATGGTATCGGTGGGCGGCTGGCCGTTATATCGGCGCCCGAGTTCAAAACTACCAGATCCAGGTGGGCCGCAAGCCTGGGCGCATCACCATCCGTGAGCAGAAGACCCGCTGGGGCAGCTGCAGTGCCCGGGGCAACCTTAACTTCAACTGGCGGATTATGATGGCTCCACCGGAAATCATCGATTACTTGGTGGTGCACGAACTCTGCCATCTGGTCCATCTCAACCATTCCCCGGTATTCTGGAATTTGGTTGGCTCCATCATGCCCGACTACCAAGTCCGCAAGGAATGGCTGGGGAAAAACGGGCACCAACTGCGCAGTTAAGCAAGGCATGGGGACGGTTCTTTTACCTCGCTCGGATTGCCCCAAAAATGAAAGCCTCCCAATACGATCAGCTCACGGCATTATTAAGGGCAATGACCACCATGAGCAGGAAAACCACCACATAGATCAGGGAGTAGATCAGTATCTGGTTGTATTTTACGGTGGAATCCACGGTGTAGTGGATGACGAAATAGGGGATTATGGCATAGGCCAGGGCTTGCCCGGCCAAGCGCGGCAGCCATGCAATCCCCAGGTAGCGCGGAACCATGAATGTCACTCCCAGGATAATCAGGATGGCGATGAGGGTATCGCCGCGGGCAGTGGTGAAAAAACGTCTTTGTACGAAAATGTTTTTTGCCAAGGCTGTTAACCTCCTGTATGTTTCAGTGGGTCCGACTGCGCTTAGGATGACATTAGTGTCTCTGGGACGCGGTACGGAGTCTTGCCACGAAGTAAAGCGTAAATACTCTTTTAGATACTGTATTGCGAACGCAATGAAGAATCCCCTCTGGGACAACAGCGTTCATATACCATTTTACAATTCTTCCAGCGTCTTTTCCATCTTGCGGTTGGAGCCGGAGACAACTTAACCCAAAAGAACCGTCCCCATGCCTTGTTTATTTCCTGGTTGACACTATAGTGATAGTACCTTACATTTAAGGTATCATAAAACAAGAGTAGGGGTGTTGCTATGGCGTTCAGACATATTCTGCTGGGGACGTTGATGGATTTACCTACCCATGGCTACGATATGATCAAGAAGTGTTTTTCAGACTTTACTCCGGCGGATCCCAAAATGAATGAGGGCCGGCTATACAGCACGCTGAAGGCATTGGATAAAGAGGGGCTGGTGGAACGCAGCGTGCGCCGCCAGGAAGATGTCCCGGATCAGAAGGTCGTCAGCATTACCTCCCGCGGAACCGAAGAGTTCTACCGCTGGCTGGAGTCGGACCAAGACGAAGAAGGTCATGCCAAGTTCGATTTCTTCACTCAGTACCCCTTCCTCACCAAGGTCAATTTTTTCAAGTTCTTGCCAGAAGAAAGAATCAAGGAAAAGTTGTTGGAACAGCTGCACATTTCCGGTATGCGTCTGGACCGCTTTTACCAGGCTCAAGAGGAGATGGTACACAAAAAAGTAGATGGATACCGCATTCGCATCCTTCAATATGGTATTGAGGTCGAGAAGATAAGGTCGGCATGGCTCCGAGACACACTGGCTGAGATTGGTGAAGACGAGTAAACGGAGGCGGGGAGCGATTTATATGGACAATATGCAGATCATGAAGGGAAAAATGCTGCGGGCCGGATATATTTGTGACGACAAGGTAGCAACCGTTCTATATCTGGCTGGAGCCATGAAAAAACCGGTCCTGGTGGAAGGGCCGGCCGGGGTAGGGAAAACCGCTATTGCACAGGCTTTCAGCCAGGTGACGCAACTGCCCTTGATCCGTCTCCAGTGTTATGAAGGTTTGGATGAAGCCAAGGCGCTGTACGAATGGAACTACAAACGACAGTTGCTGCATATCCAGGCGGTGGCGAACAAAAACCTGAGTGTACAACAGGTCGAAGAGGACATTTTTTCGGATAATTTTCTTCTCACCAGACCCCTGCTTAAAAGTATCACCAGTGATTCACCGACGGTATTGCTGATAGATGAGATAGACAAAGTGGATTTCGAATTTGAGGCCATGTTGCTGGAGCTGCTGTCCGAGTTCCAGATCACGATTCCCGAAATTGGGACGGTTCGGGCTCAACACCAGCCATTTGTCTTTCTGACCTCCAATGCCACCCGCGAGCTTTCTGAAGCGCTTAAAAGGCGATGCCTGTATCTCTACCTGGATTTTCCCTCCAAAGAAATGGAAAAGCAGATCCTGATGCTCAAAATACCCAACCTTCCCCCGAGCCTGGCCGAGAAAGTGGCCCAGGTGGTAAGGCAGCTGCGAGGGCTGGAATTAAAGAAACCACCCAGCATCGCAGAGAGTATTGACTGGGCCGCCTCGCTGCTGTGGCTAGGCAAAGAAGACCTGGATGTGGAAACCACTCTGCAAACCCTGACTACGGTGGTTAAATACCGCGAAGATCAGGAAAAACTGGAACGGATAATATATCGCGATCGAGACCTCAATTTCCGGGCCTAGACGCCACAGGGCAAGGAGGGGTAAGATGCCGGTATTGCAGTATTTACAGGCCTTTTTTGCTGATCTGCGGGAGCAGGAAATTCCGGTGAGCACCAGCCAGGTGAGGGATTGTTGCCAGGCCCTGCTGCTGATCGATTGGGCCAATCGGGACTACTTTTATTCAACTCTGTTTACCACCCTGGTGAAGGATTACAGCTACCAAAAGGCCTTCGATGAGGTTTTCGAACGCTTTTTTAACGAATATCTGAGCCCGGAAAACCGACAATACTTCCAATCCGTCAATTCAGAACAGCCCTCCCGTTCCAGGGAAGTAACGGCGGTCAGTGATTACGATATCGGCATGGGTACCCCCATGGGCAAAGGCGGTACAGCTCAAGCCCCGGGCGGCAAAAAAAATCCTCTGCAACAGGATTTCGGGCGGATCAGCGCTGAGGAGCTGACCAGCATCGAGGCTATGGTACCACTCCTGGCCCGGCGTCTGGCAGCCAAGTTCGTCAAGAAAAGAAAGCGCAATGATCAGAACCGCTTGGATTTTAGGCGCACTATCCGCAGCAGCCTGTCCACTGGGGGGATTCCCCTCAACCTGTACACGGTTCGCAAATACCGTGAGAAACCGGTTATCTTGATCCTGTGCGATGTGTCCGGTTCGGTCATGAATTTCAGTTGTATCTCCTTAGCCTTGATTGCTTCCCTGGAGAGATTTTTTCAGTATATTGAGTCCTACGCGTTTATCGATGAAGTATCGGATATCACCGGGCTGCTTCTGTCCGGCAATCCTCTTAATTTCCGGGGCCATGTACTGCGCAATGCCCGGGTGGTGGGAGTAACCGGATATACCAATTACGGGCGAACCCTGGAGCAATTCCATCAGCGTTTCCGCCACCGCATAACCCGCAAGACCAGCGTCCTCATATTCGGGGATGCCCGCAACAACTGGCAGGAAAATGGGAAATGGGTATTAGCGCAGATTAAAAGCCAGGCCAAAAAGGTATATTGGTTCAATCCTGAACCGGTGTCCCAGTGGAATACCGGGGATAGCATCATAAACGACTATATGCCCTATTGTGATAAGGTTTTCGCCTGTCCGAACCTGGTAGAGCTAGAAAAATCGCTGGCCAAGATCTAGGGAGGGATTATGAATGAGCAAATATCGTGGGGATTGCCTGCCACCGGTACTGTATCAGTTCTTGGCTGTTGATACCATGGTCGGGGTGGTATCGACGGTTGATGAAGATGATTTCCCCCGTGGGGCGCCCATGTCTCAGTTCTACGCACCCGGAAATCGTATTTTATTGATGGCTGCGCAAAACAAATCGGCCACTTACAAAAATGCGGTGCGGTCGGGGAAGATTGCGCTAACCTTTATGGGTGCCAACAACCTGGTTTTCACCATTCAAGGGGAGGCCCGCGTGTTTAAGGAATCAATGCAATCCAATCCTAACCTCGGCATTCTGGCGGTGGACATAAAAGAGGTGAATAGCAATGAAGCCTGTGACGTGGTGGTAACTGGGGGCATTAGCACCCAGTTTATTAGCCCGCGCTGGCAGCAATTGCTGGAAACCTGGCTGGCCGAACTGCGCAGTTACACCCTGGAAGATATTAAGGCTTAATGCTGGACAATCAGGGAAGATTCTCCTGATCGCGATGAAGGGAGAACAAATATTAAATAGATTTACGCGCGAATCGAAACCGGAGTGCCGGTAGGAATATTCCGATACAACCATTGGGCATCCTCGATAGCCAGCCGCACACATCCATGGGAAGCCGGCGTCCCCAATTTGGCCGCTTCCTCATCTATGACTGTTCCCTGACGATCCATAGGCACACTATGGAAAAGATAGGTGCCCCAATCCTTGAACGATACCCAGTACCGAGCGCCTTGCTGGTATTTGGAACTGAAGAACCAGTCCCCCCGGTTCTGGAGTAAAAAGGTGCCGGTCGGGGTAGAGTTGTTCACTCCGGTCGAGGCGGTCCAATCCTTGACCAGCGTGTCACCGTCATAT
Source organism: Bacillota bacterium (assembly GCA_022706565.1). Lineage (GTDB taxonomy): Bacteria > Bacillota > Syntrophomonadia > Syntrophomonadales > Syntrophomonadaceae > PHAA01. Next base: position 9,887 of record JAKJCH010000028.1, read on the forward strand.
ATCCGTACCTTCTGTTCGCCGATGCTGACATCGATCTTCCAGTCCGGTGGGTTTGCACTGAGATTTGCGGGTGGGAGGTACTTGACCTCGGCTCCCAGGGCTTCGCTGACAAACCGCAGGGGGACCATAACGCGTTGCCCGGCGACCTCCGGAGGAGCATCCAACAGGAACGCCATTCCATCGACGGTGGCCTGATTGGAATCCAGGCTGAGCGCGATCACCTGATTGCCTTCCACCACCACTTGGCGGCTAGATTCATCCCAACTGACCTTTGCCCCCAGGGCTTCGCTTATGAATCTCAGGGGAACCATGGTGCGGCTGTTGGATAAATAGGGAGCCTGGTCAGGGAAAGCGACGGGAGTCCCATTAACGGAAACCTTGATATCATCCAAAACGGAGGAAACCTCGACCACCGGATAGACTGTATTTGTGACATTGACTGCGTCAGCGGCAGTACAGGAATCGAAATCCCACCCCAACCACAGACATAGAACGATGACCCAACCCAATACCAACTTGCTTCTCATTCCCCAACACCCCTAAACCGCTACGTAAAGATACACCAATTACCATTGTAACAATTACGGGCGTCCTGACAATACGAATTCCTGGATGTTGGTGCAGAAAATGAATGGTCGCGGACAAAAAAATAACCCGCTTGTACAAGCGGGTTATTTGAAAGAGCTATTCAAGTTCAATCGTGATAGTGCCGGCGCTGGCATTCCAGACAGCGGTCTGCCGGAACGCGGTCGCCAACCAGGCAATGGGCAGGAACGTCCGCCCCTCAGTGATTTCCGGCACCACATCCATGGGGGTGGGGATACCGTTCACCCACATGTTATAACTGCCCACCACTAGCTTAACCGTGCTGCCGCCTTTGGTCAGGTTAACGGTACGGGAGGCTTCATCCCAGACGATGTCCTCATTAGTCAGGCCCATGGCATAGGCACCGTAGCGGATTGGCATAAAGGTGCGGCTGTCCTTGATATAGGGAGCCACATCCATTTCCTTGGGCGTACCCCACAGGCTGTATTGGATGGAGCCAACAGTGAAAACGCTTACTTTTGGGGGGGCTTTGTCTACCTCAAAATATAGCAGGCTTCCGTAACCGTCGCCGTTATCATTGATGGCATAAGCCCTCACATAATAAACCACCGCGTCATCCAATCCGGACAGCTTGTATTGAAAAGTGTCATTATCATCGATGCGACCCTCGAACTTGATCTTGATCTCCTTATCCTCATATCCGGGAGAACCGACGTAGAAACCAAATTCTTCGATTTCGGAATTGCCCTCATCTTCGATGGTGCCGTACAGGACCGCGTATCCCTCCCCGGCAGCGGGCTCCCAGGTAGTAACGCGAGGTTCCCCGCTGCTGGGTGCGGCCGCGGCAATGGGTGTGAAATTCAAACCGGAAGCCAGCCACATCCAGGCCAGTACCAGCAATATGGTAACCGTTGCCCGTTTGGATACTTGCATAATTCATTGCACTCCTTTCAATCCTGAGGCCGTTAATTATTCTGCCCTATATACCTGGATGAAAAAACCTGCCCCTCCTCCATCAGTGTACCACTTCTGTCCCTAGTGCGATGGAATATTGTGGACATATAAGTATGCTAATGCAACAATATAATTAAACAGGTACTCACCTGTATCCACTAATTTCTGTTGTTGTAGTGTCAGGGCTTAACTCCCCGTCGAAAATGGAAAGGAGGATAAGAAATGATTGTCACAACTACGCAAACAGTGGAAAACCGCTCCATAGAAGAATATCTCGGCCTGGTAGCTGGCCAATCCATCTGGGAAGAGAAAATGGCCAAAGAGATCATTACCGGCATTGCTTCGGGACCCAGCGAAGCGGTGCCAGGCTACAAAGACCACATGACCCAGGCCCGTTTGGCCGCTATAGCCGAGATGAAGGCCAAGGCGGAAAAGATGGGAGCCGATGCGATTGTTGCGGTTGTATTCGATCACTTGACGATCCATGATGATATGCTGATGTTGTTTGCCAGCGGGACCGCGGTCAAATTGGCCGAACCGCCCCTGAGTATGTAAAAGCAGTCCCGTCAGTCGCTATTGTCAGGCCCACAGTTAAATAGCAAAACCGTAAGTGCTGGGCTCTGTCAGCGATGGGGCCCAGCTTTTTTGTGGCATGTTTTTGGAAGAGTCGGGGTGCTTGCCGTCGGGTCCGGAGGGAGTCATTTTGAGGATATGATAAAAAGGGCAGTCAGTACTTTAGTTCACGGCTAATGGACTGGTGACGGTATACACCTCGGATTCGGTTATAATGTTTTCCCCATGATCGGCTAGCTTAACCTGAACGAATAGGGCCTCATCGCTGTTTAAATACGCCACCGGCAAAGCCGCTTTCAATAGGGTTCCGTCAACAAATTCGGTATCAACCGGGCTATTATTGACATATACAATATGGTTTTGGCAGAAATCCATTCCCTCAACCTCAAGCACATGATTATCCGGGTATAACACATTATCAACTACTACCGGACCATGTCCCAAAACAAATTGATGGTTCGGTATCCCGTATATAACTGCCGTAGTATTCGGGATTGATAAATGACTCTTGGCTTAAAAACCTGTCAAACCCCAAATACGGATATACACTGTTACGTCTATAAAACCAATCATGGTAGGTGTGGATGGCGGTAGTCTTGTACCCCTGACTTTTCAGGATGGCGGGCAAAGCCTCCAGCGGCTTGTTGACATACTGAACATAGGGGGTTGTCCCTTGGGGTAAAAACTGGGTGGAAAACCCAGTCAAAACCTCGAATTCAGTATTAGCCGTACCTCCTCCATAAACTGGGGTAAGCATAATCCCCGAGGTGTAGCTCTGCTGGAGGAGATGAAAATAAGGCAGTGGATCTTCACTAAATGAGATGCCGTCCATAACCGTGGGGTCCCAAAAGGCTTCACTCATCACCACAATAATATTGGGGCTCAAGCCTGAATTTACCACCTTAGCAGCCGGCACTTTCTGGTAGATAATGTTCTTGATGGTGCTTTTATGGTATAATTCCGGTTCCTGAACAGCCAGACGCGTAGCGTTGGTATTGAGTATAAAGCTAAGCACCATACCATTTTCGGTGTAGTTGGCCTTTTGATTCCAATCAATCAGGTTCAGGGAGAAGGCCTCTTGCAGAGAGACTGGTTGAACCAAGATTAAAACCAAAGCCAGGCTAGGCAGGGCAGTGGAAAATTTATGGGGGAAACGATAGTTTTCTTTGGGTATCAACCGGAATCCAATCCAAATTACAGCGGTAAATACGCATATCACAATAAATAATAATGTTGGCAGCGAGTTGAAATACTCAAAGTTCTGCGAAATATTTAAAGCTTCTTTGCCTATCTTAAAATCCCAGGGGAGCAGAGGTTCTCCCCTTAATATGAGTTTCTGATGGCTGATAAACCCACCGACGGTTAATAAAGATGCGGTCAGAGCTCCCACGGTCGCATACATTCGGCGCGGCAGTACATACCAGGTATTTATAAG
>JAKJCH010000029.1:0-2944 GCA_022706565.1 Bacillota bacterium
CATACTAAAATATACCGAGGTTCCGCTGGTCTCCCGCTATTATAACGACGAAGAGCATTCTGCGGTGGTAGATGGTTTATTGACGATGATGATGGGAGACAAGATGGCCAAGGTAATTGCCTGGTACGATAATGAATGGGCTTATTCCCTGAGAGTACTGGACCTGGCCGCCTATATTGCCGGGCGGGGCATATAGTAATATTTTACCAAGACCAGAGGAGGACGCTGAATTGAGAACTATCCGAGATATCGACCTTAATGGCAAGCGGGTATTGATGCGGGTCGATTTCAATGTACCAATGGACGACGACGGCAGGATTATCGATGATACCAAAATGACTGCAGCTATTCCTACCCTAAATTACGTACTCGAGCATGGAGCGCGTTTGGTATTGATGAGTCATCTGGGCCGTCCTAAAGCGAAACCAGACCCTGCTTTCAGCCTTGGACCGGTAGCAGTGCGTTTAAGGGAATTGCTTAAGAGGGATGTCCTTATGGCCGATGATTGCATTGGACCGGCGGTGGAAGCTATGGCCGCGTCATTAGGCCCGGGACAGGTCATGATGTTGGAAAACGTTCGCTTCCATGCGGGCGAGGAAAAAAACGATCCGGAATTTTCCCGGCAGTTGGCCAAGATGGGTGACGTTTTCGTAAACGATGCTTTTGGAAGTGCCCACCGGGCTCATTCCTCCACGGTCGGGGTGGCAGATTACCTGCCGGCTTATGCGGGGTTCCTGCTGGAGACCGAAGTGAAGATGCTCAGACAGGTGCTCGAGTATCCCCAAGCCCCCCGGATGGCCATATTGGGAGGGGCCAAGGTCAAGGATAAATTAGGTTTGATCAGGAATCTGCTCAGTAGATTCGACATCCTTTTGGTAGCAGGGGGGATCGGCAATACATTTCTGGCAGCCCGGGGCCGGAATATCGGTCAATCATTGCACGAACCTGAGTTTTTGAAGGAATGCAGCGATATATTGGACATTGCGGCCAGAAAACACAAACACATTTTAATGCCGGTAGACGCAGTAGTGGCGGATAAGATATCGGCGGATGCCGAATCTAGAATCGTTGATATTGATCAGATTCCCGATAATCTGATGATTGCAGATATCGGTCCAAAGACCGTCACCGGGTTCGCCGTGGCTATCGGAAAAGCCAAGACTATTATCTGGAATGGTCCGGTAGGAGTATACGAGTACCCCCAATTTGCCCACGGCACAGACGCTATTGCCAAAGCGATAGCCTCATCGGAAGCGGTGAGTGTGATCGGGGGAGGAGACTCGGCGGCAGCCATTCAAAAACTAGGTTTGGAGGAAGACATCACCCACATTTCAACTGGAGGCGGAGCCACGTTGGAATTTTTGGAGGGGATTGAATTACCTGGGGTTAAGGTCTGTGAACGGAGTGAAGAGTTAGTCTAAATGGAAAAACTGTTAATTGCTGCAAACTGGAAAATGAACAAGACCATTGGTGAAGCGGCGGAGTATATAAAAGATTTTATACCGAGACTGGCAGGTTGGGACAGGGTAGAAGTGGTAATCTGCCCTCCTTTTACCTGTCTGGCTCATTTAAGTGAAGCCTTGCAAGATACTGGCATTCATCTGGGAGCCCAGAATGTATTTTGGGAGTCCAAAGGCGCATTTACCGGGGAGATTTCTCCAGCCATGTTGCTCGAAATGGGTTGCCGGTACGTAATAATCGGGCATTCCGAGCGCCGGCAGATAATGGGGGAAAGCGATCAGGATATCAATCGCAAACTTAAATCGGCTAGCAGTTCGGGATTGGTACCGATCTTTTGCGTTGGCGAAACCCTGCAGGAGAGAGAAACCGGCCAAGCCCGGGATGTAGTGCTGAGACAGTTGCAGCAAGGTTTGGCAGGATTGGCACTTCAGGATCTGGTGATTGCCTACGAACCGGTGTGGGCCATAGGCACCGGCCTAAACGCCAGTCCGACTGATGCTCAGGAGATGTGCGGATATATCAGGGAGAGTCTGGGTATGATCAGGGATCAGTCGTGGGCAGCTGCGATTCCCATCCTATATGGCGGCAGCGTTACGGCCGTAAACATCGCCGGGTTTGTTGAACAACAGGATATCAACGGCGCCTTGGTGGGGGGAGCCAGTCTTGATCCGGAACAGTTTGCCAGAATTGTGAGGTTGAATACGGATGCCTGAGAAACCAATAGTGTTGATGATCCTGGATGGATGGGGCCAGCGCTGCTCCTGTGAGGATAACGCCATATCGTGTGCCAATCCAGTTCATTTTAATACCCTGCAAGCCCAATATCCCAATACCTTATTAGAGTGTTCGGGATATGCGGTGGGACTGCCCCGCGGCCAGATGGGCAATTCAGAAGTGGGCCATCTCAACATCGGGGCCGGCAGGATCGTTTACCAGGAAATAACCCGGATATGCCAGGCCATAGAGGACGGTTCCTTTTTTCAGAATCCGGAGCTGATCAGCGCGATGCATTTCGCTCGCCAAAATGGAGGCAGGGTCCATTTGATGGGTTTGGTTTCGGATGGAGGCGTGCACAGCGACCTCAGTCACCTTTTCGCTTTGCTGCAACTGGGGAAGAGAGAGGGGATTGGCTCAATATATGTACACGCCTTTCTGGACGGAAGGGACGTGGCTCCCCAGAGTGCCATGGAATATATTAATGCCCTGGAAGCGAAGATGAAGGAAGTGGGAGTAGGCAGAATAGCAACCGTGGGCGGCCGTTTCTACGGTATGGATCGTGACAACCGCTGGGATAGGATCGAGAAGGCCTACAACGCCATGGTTTTGGGAGAGGGCAGCAAAGCGCCTTCAGCCCAAGCGGCCATAACGGCCAGTTATGAAGATCGCATTACCGACGAATTTATGGAACCAGCTGTAATAGTGGATCATAGTGGCCAGCCGTTAGCTACTATCCAGGATGGTGACAGCGTGATTTTCTTCAATT
>JAKJCH010000029.1:2954-7262 GCA_022706565.1 Bacillota bacterium
GCTCGTCAGATCAGTCATGCCCTGGTTGATGAGCATTTGGAGTTCTTTCCCCGCCGGATGCGGCCGTCCATCCATTTCGTATGCATGACCCAGTACGACCTGGAGCTTGATGCCCCAGTGGCTTTTCAACCGCAAAATCTCGCCAATACCCTGGGAGAGGTACTATCCCAGCGCGGGTTAAAGCAGTTGCGGATAGCCGAGACCGAAAAATATGCTCATCTCACCTTCTTTTTTAATGGCGGAGTGGAGGAACCGGTACCGGGTGAAGATCGAGTACTGATCCCTTCGCCCAAGGTAGCTACCTATAACCTGCAGCCGGCGATGAGCGCCCGGGAAATAACCAGCCGAGCATTGACGGAACTGGATCGGGATTACTATGACGTGGTTTTTATTAACTACGCCAATGCGGATATGGTAGGCCATACTGGAATTATGAACGCAGCAGTGGAAGCTATAAAGACATTGGATGATTGCCTGCACCAAATAGCCAAGCGGGTTTTGGGCAAGGGCGGAATCCTGCTTATTACCGCCGACCATGGCAATGCTGAAATGATGGTGGGAGAGAGCGGTGTTCCCTTCACTGCCCACACTACCAGCAAGGTCCCCTTCATACTCGTTTCAGACGCACACAAAGGCCATTCCTTGCGCGAAGGAGGATCCTTGCGTGATATCGCCCCTACGCTGCTCAATTTGTTGGGGATACCGATTCCCAGTGAGATGACCGGCACACCCTTAATCCGAGTATAACTTAGTAAGGATCAACAACTTTGGAAGGAGCAAGTTTAGATGAGTACTATTGTTGATGTATTTGCCCGAGAGGTCCTTGATTCCAGGGGTAATCCCACCGTTGAGGCAGAGGTGGTTCTGGAAGATGGTACGGTCGGATCGGCCATGGTACCTTCAGGAGCATCGACCGGCGCTCATGAAGCGGTCGAACTGAGGGACGGCGACCCCAAGCGTTATGGTGGCAAAGGGGTGCTGCAAGCGGTTAAGAATGTAAATGATGTCATTGCTCCTGAAGTGATTGGTATGGATGCCCTGCACCAGATCGATATCGATACTTTGATGATCGACCTGGACGGCACCTCCAATAAGAGTAAACTGGGAGCCAATGCCATACTGGGCGTATCACTGGCGGTGGCCCGGGCTGCAGCGACCTATCTTGGTATGCCGCTATACCAGTACATCGGCGGTGTCAATGCCAAGCAATTACCGGTTCCGATGATGAACATTCTGAACGGGGGCAAGCATGCCGACAATAATGTAGACATACAGGAATTCATGGTTGTTCCCTGTGGAGCCCCCACGTTTGCAGAAGGTTTGCGCATGGGGGTGGAAGTATATCAAGCCCTCAAGAAAGTATTGGCAGGCAGGGGCTTGGCGACATCGGTAGGAGATGAAGGGGGATTCGCACCCAACCTACCTTCCAATGAAGCCGCTCTCGACGTGATTATGGAAGCCATCGGCCAAGCCGGCTACAAAGCGGGCACCGATATCTGCCTGGCAGTCGATGTAGCCGCCACCGAGTTATATAGGGACGGTAAGTACCATCTGACCGGCAACAATCTGGTTCTCAGCTCGGACGAGATGGTTGATTTCTACCAGCAGCTGACTGAGAAGTATCCTCTGATTTCCATTGAAGACGGGCTGGCGGAAGATGATTGGGACGGTTGGAAAAAGATTACCGACCGCCTCGGTGCAAGCGTACAGCTGGTGGGCGACGACTTGTTTGTGACCAATTCCCAGCGCTTGAACCAGGGAATCGAAGCGGGGGTCTGCAATAGCATCCTGATAAAACTAAACCAGATCGGTACCCTGACCGAAACCCTCGATACCATCGAGTTGGCCAAACGTCACGGGTACACATGTGTAATCTCCCATCGTTCCGGTGAAACTGAGGATTCTACCATGGCTGATGTGGCAGTGGCAGTAAACGTTGGCCAGATCAAGACCGGAGCTCCGGCTCGTACCGACCGGGTCGCAAAATATAACCGCTTGCTGCGGATCGAGGAAGAGTTGGATGTATTCGCCATTTACCCTGGGCACAAGACTTTCTACAACCTGGAACGACAGTAAATCTTGAACAACCCGTTTGTATTGTGTTACAATGTAATGCGGCTTTACGGAAGATGACGAAAGGAGGTTCTTAGGTGGTTAAAACGATATTTCTTATTCTGCAGTTCATTACTGCTCTAGGCTTGATATTTACGGTACTAATGCAGGAAGGCAAGAGTGCCGGACTATCGGGCAGCATTGCTGGGGGAGCAGACATGATCTTCGGAAAGAAGAAGGGTGTAGATGAACTGTTTGCTAAGATAACAGCTTATTTGGCCGCCTTTTTTTTGATATTTACCCTGGTTGTCGCCCTGCTTAGCTAAATAGGGCAGCATTTCGGTGGTAAGAATCTTCGGGTTATCTTGAACCAGGCCCGAATTGGTTGCAGAAGCCAAGCATGCTGAGTACCTCTTACAAACCCCGGTTGTTGATGTCAGCCGGTGGACGCAAGGCTACATATGCAAGAGAGTCTCTCCGACGGTTTGACCAAATAGTATGAAAGCTATTGCAAGTAGCTTTCATACTATTGTGACGCTAAGGATAAAGCATCGTATTCGAAAACGATTATTTAAGGAAGTGAAATTGGTAATGAATCTTCAGCTCAAAAAAGTAATGCAGCCGGCAATGGCCTTCATCGCTGCTCTGGCAATTGTGCTGTTGACCCCTTCGTTGGCAGTCGCTGGTGAGGCTAATCTGGTACTTCCGGAATTGAGCAGCGATCAAAACACCTTACTCATTTTAGGTATGCTCGTCTGCGTATTGGGCATGTTCTTTGGTTATTATCAGTTTACCCGAGTTACAAAATTGAGGGCACATCAGACTATGCTGGATGTAGCCCAGACCATCTACGAAACATGTAAGACCTACCTGATTCAACAGGGAAAATTCATCGCTATCCTGTTCTTTTTCATCGGCTTGTGTATAGCCTTCTACTTCGGGTACCTTTCCCAGATGCCGATAGGGTCAGTATTATTCATCCTGATGTGGACCGTGATTGGTATACTCGGCTCCTACAGCGTAGCCTGGTATGGCATCCGCATGAACACCCTGGCCAACAGCCGGGTGGCCTTCAGTTCCTTGGAGAGAAAACCCCTTAAGATGTTAAACATAGCCCTGGATGCCGGCATGAGTATCGGAGTCTTGCTGGTATGCGTGGAGCTCATCATGATGTTGGTCATATTGGTATTTGTACCCCGGGAACTAGCCGGAGCCTCCTTTATCGGATTCGCCATCGGTGAATCTTTGGGCGCCAGTGCCCTGCGTATAGCCGGTGGTATATTCACGAAGATAGCCGACATCGGCGCCGACCTGATGAAGATAGTATTCGGCATCAAAGAAGATGACCCGAGAAACCCGGGTGTTATCGCGGACTGTACCGGTGACAATGCCGGCGACAGCGTGGGCCCAACCGCTGATGGATTCGAGACCTACGGCGTAACCGGGGTGGCCATGGTCACCTTCATCGTCTTGGCAGTAGCCCCCGCCCTGCAGACTACCCTGCTCACCTGGATATTTGCCGTCCGTATTATGATGGTTATCAGCTCAGTCGCTTCCTTCTATCTCAACCGTGCTGTGAGCCAGTCCAGATTTGGCGGACTCACGGATTTTGACTTCGAAGCCCCCCTGACCAGCCTGGTATGGATTACCTCCATCGTGTCAATTGGTGTCACCTATGCCCTCACCTACTATTTAGTGGGACCCGGTTCATCTGTCGTGACAACCTTGACGCCTCATTGGGCAACCTTGGCGACCATATTTAGTTTTGGTACCTTGGCCGCAGCCTTGATACCGGAAGCGGTTAAAATATTCACCAGCCCTAATTCCAAACATGTTGCCGAGGTGGTACAAGCCTCCCGGGAAGGCGGAGCTTCATTAAACATCCTGTCGGGACTGGTAGCCGGCAACTTCAGCGCCTTCTGGATCGGCATGGTATTCGTATTCATAATGTTTGGCGGCTACTGGGCCAGCCTGCCTCTGACCGAGGACATCATGAGCTACCACTCCATATTCGCCTTTGGCTTGATCGCCTTCGGAATGCTAGGTATGGGTCCGGTCACCATCGCCGTGGACAGCTATGGACCTGTGACCGATAATGCCCAGTCTATCTATGAATTGTCCCTTATTGAGGAAGTCAAAGACGTTGATAAAGAAATCGAGAAAAACTATGGATTCAAACCAGACTTCGATAAAGGCAAACACTATCTGGAAGCCAACGATGGCGCCGGCAACACCTTCAAAGCCACCGCCAAGCCG
>JAKJCH010000029.1:7272-13326 GCA_022706565.1 Bacillota bacterium
TCCTGGTCATTGAGAATGTATTGGAGGTAGACCCCGCCACCATCCTGACCCTGCTCAATCCCTATACCATCCTGGGCCTGCTTTGCGGCGGAGCGGTAATTTACTGGTTCACCGGGGCATCCACCCAAGCTGTGGTCACCGGAGCCTACCGGGCAGTGGAATATATTAAAAGAAACATCAATTTGGACGAAGCCGCGGATGTTAAGGCCAATACTGAAAAGTCCAAAGAAGTGGTAAAGATATGTACCCAGTATGCCCAATCCGGTATGTTCAACATCTTTATAGCCCTATTCTCTTTTGCCCTGGCGTTCGCCTGTCTGGCCGCTCCCGCAGGGGGAAATTCCGAACGAGTAGCCTTCTTCGTGGCTTACCTGCTCTCCATAGCCGTGTTTGGACTGTTCCAGGCCGTGTTCATGGCCAATGCCGGCGGCTGCTGGGACAATGCCAAGAAGGTAGTGGAAGTGGACCTGCAAGAGAAAGGCACTCCGCTGCATGAAGCTACTGTGGTGGGAGACACCGTTGGCGATCCCTTCAAGGATACCTCGTCGGTGGCCTTGAACCCCATCATCAAGTTCACCACCCTGTTCGGATTGCTGGCCATGGAGATAGCCATTGCGGAAGCGTTCCGGGAAATAGCACCTATGGTTGGGATTGGATTCCTGTTGATAGCGTTGTTCTTTGTATGGCGCACGTTCTACGGGATGAGAATACCGACCAAAGGCTAAAATACACCCACTATTTAAGGCTGCTAAGACCTCACGACCATCAGGTTGTGAGGTCTTTTATCGTTAGAAGGCTTAAGTTGCGTTAAATATGGAAGGCCCGTTCAATGGGCGACCCCATGTGGGACTCCTTCAGGGCCTTCCTGTTGCCTTCGCTCCAGGCTTCTTTAATGGGTGTGCAATAATACTGATCATTGCAGAGTCTGCAAAAAGTTTGTCATTTTTTCGCTTCGGTTTTGTCCATCATATCGGGACAGGTTGATGGTGTTGATACCCATATTTTTCAGGAGCACCCTGGTCACGTGGTCCGGCTCAAACAGCAGGATATATGAATCAGGAATGTCCCGGGGGTCGACTTCGTACATCATCCGGCGTAATTTAAACCAGAGATAGCGGATGTTAAAATCAGAAAAGCTGTAGCCAATAAATAAAAGGCTTTTGCCCAGGCTGTCGGCCCGCAATTTAATATCGATGGGGGTGACGAATTCAAGCCGCTTATAATAGTCTGACTCGGTCAGAATCAAGGAATCATCCACTTCCAAAGAGCCATGAAACTTGACTATTTGGACCTCGCTGCAGCCGGTGCTCTGAATAATGTCCGCGGTGGTAACTATCGCTTTATAAGGGATACCCATTTCGGCAAAACTTCTCTCCAACAAACGGTCATAATTGGTGGTGTAAATGATGGAAAATCCCAACTGGGCCAAAAGCTGATGGGACCCTGATAAAGCCACGTCCTGGTCAGGCAGGCAGGAGCGCAGTGCATCCAGCACCAAAGTTAATGAACCGCCATGGATTATTTTCAGGTATTCAGTCAAATGCAGCAGGTTAGCCGCGGAATGCAATTGCCCATCCAAGTCCGGTTCGAAGTGTTCCAAGAGCTGGCGGGTCAGCGCCTGGGTCGAAGGGAGTCCAGCATTTTCGGAGAAACCGGCTCCAATAAAAGGGATAAGCTTATTGTTTGCAATCAATTGCCGCAATACATTGGCTTCTGACATCATGGTATCTCTCCAAGGGCTCAAGACTATATACTTCACTCAGTGTGACACTTGGCAAAACCCTCAAATAGCTTGCACAGTAAGGCTGCAATACATACGTGGCCCATGGCAAAGGACCAGGCATGCAGAGAATATTCTTGATAAGGCTGAGGCGCTGAGCTATAGTGACAGTATAATTGCATAAGTGCTCTATTTTGCATGGTTTGGGTGACAGCTTCATAGACTGCTTTGGCATTTGCAGCCGTTGAGTCTGAATTACGAGTGGAGAGAAAAACAATGGGATTGATTAATCCGCAAGCAGCATCATTTCTAGTAACCGGATCTAAAGACACCGCCTGTATGTTTATTCATGGATTTACGGCTTCGCCTTCGGAGGTGTATACAGTAGCCCGGATTGTGTATGCGGAAACCGGAATAACGGTCAGCGGCCCGCTGCTGCCCGGGCATGGTTGTTCTCCGCAGGAAATGAATCAAACCAGCTGGGAGGATTGGTACGGCCGGGTTGAACAAGAGATAAGGCATCTGAAGAAAAAACACCGTCGAGTCTATATCACTGGCTTGTCGATGGGAGCCCTGCTTGGTTTGCACGCCGCCAGCGAAACGAAGGAGATCAACGGGATCATTGTCATCAACACCCCTATCTACACCACCTCCCCGCGTCTGATGAGCTTGGCGCCGCTGTTGCGCTATGTCAAGCCCTACTATCGCAAAAAGCAGCAGCGGGATATGGCGGAACTGGCCCGACAGGGGCGGTTTGCCTATGATGTTATGCCGCTGAAAGCCCTGCAAAGCATGCATGTTTTGCGGGATAAGGTAATCAAGGAACTGCCTGGCCTGGACTTGCCGATTTTACTATTGCAGTCACGTTGGGACGAAGTCGTCGATCCTCGCAGTGCCCGCTTCATCAAGGAGAAAGCGCACCAGGCTCCAGTAAAGCTAGTGGAGTTGGAAAACTCTGGCCATATTGCCACTATGGGGCCGGACACCAACGTGATTGCCGATCAGATCATCGAGTTTGTGAAGTGAAATGGTGAATAAGGAGGAAGTTGTTCTTGGATAGAGAGGCTGCATTTAATCTGTTGAAACAGAATTTGCATAATGAGAACCTAATCAACCATTCCCTGGCGGTGGAAGCCATTATGAGGGGTTTGGCGGAGCACTTAGGCCAGGATGTGGAGAAATTTGGATTAGCCGGACTTTTGCACGATATCGACTATGATCAGACAGGAGATGACTTCCATCGGCATTCTCTGGTAGCGGCTGAGATGCTAGAGAAAGAAGGGTTACCCGAGGATATAATTTACGCCGTCAAGGTTCACAATGAAATCCATGGGTTGGAACGAAAAAGCCTCTTGGATAAAACTCTTTATGCCGCCGATCCGGTAAGTGGATTCATAACCGCCGCGGCCCTGGTGCGTCCGGATAAAAAACTGGCTGAGGTGCAGATGAAATCCTTGCGCAAAAGATTTAAGGAGAGTGCTTTTGCCCGGGGGGCGAGCCGGGAGCAAATGGATACCTGCGTGGAGTTGGGCCTTGAGCGGGAAGAGTTTTTGAATATTTCCTTGGAGAGCATGAAAAAGATCGCTGATCAGATTGGGCTGTAAGGTACGATTGACCGGCGATAAGGTAAGAACCCCGTACATTGTGGGTATACTGATAGAGTAATACCAAGGGAAGGGGTGGGATATTGCTTAACCGCGAGGATATCCTCAACCATATGCAACAGGAAAGCTACCGGCCTTTGTCGTATCAGGAACTAGCCGAAACTTTTCATATCGAAGACAAAGACCAGGTTCAGTTTGCCAAGATAATCGGCCGCCTGCAAAAGGATGGCGAGATTCTTAAGACCCGCAAGGATAAATATGGGTTGCCCGAAAAGATGAACACCCACCGCGGCGTGATTAAACTCAGCCAACGCGGGTATGGAGTCTTCACCCCGGAAGACTCCGACCTTGGTGAGGTCTTTATTTATGGTCGTAATTTAAATGGGGCTATGCATGAAGATCGGGTGCTGGTGCGGATCAACCAGCGCGGAGGCGGCGACCAACGGCCTGAAGGTGAGGTTATTCGCGCCATAACCAGGGCCCACCGGGAACTGGTGGGTACCTTTAGGAAAAACCGCCAGACAGCCCAAGTGGTCCCGGACGATTCCCGCCAAATCTATCCGGTTTATGTAAAGGTCAATGACAATATTAAGGTTCGCAATGGCGACAAGGTCCTGGTCAGAATCACCACCTGGCCCGACAAGGATCGTTATCCGGACGGAGAGATCGTGGAGGTTTTCGGCAGGAAGGGACAACCAGGGGTGGATCTGCAGATTGTGATAAAAAAACACGCTCTGCGGGATCGTTTTCCAAACTCAGTATTGGAAGAAGCACGGCGCGCAGCGCGTCTAGGAACAGATGCCGACTTGACCGAAAGGCGTGATTTGCGTGAGTGGCGGATGGTGACCATTGACGGGGAAGACGCCAAGGACCTGGATGATGCGGTTTCGATAGAGCGGATAAAGGGCGGTTATCGGTTGGGGGTGCACATTGCCGACGTATCCCATTATGTAAAGGAAGGCAGCAAGCTGGATAAAGAAGCCTGCGACCGCGGTACCAGCGTTTATCTGATTGATAAGGTCCTGCCCATGTTGCCAGCGGAACTGTCCAATGGTATCTGCAGCCTCAACGCAGGCGAAGACCGCCTCGCCATGAGTTGTATAATGGACATCGACGGATCCGGCAAGGTGCGCAAATATGAGATTGTCCCGTCCGTCATCCATATCGATCAACGTATGACCTACACCGCTGTCAACCTCATTCTGGAACAGAACGATGCCGATACCATCGCTGCTTACCAGCACCTGGTAGATGATTTCCGGCTGATGAAGGAATTGGCCGACATACTCCGCAGCGAGAGGATGAAGCGGGGAGCTTTGGATTTCGACTTTCCCGAACCTAAAGTAATAGTAGACGAGCAGGGACGCCCGCTGGATATAAAGGTGCGGGAGAGCGGCGCGGGCGAAATGTTGATTGAAGATTTCATGATCAAAGCCAACGAAGTAGTGGCCGAGTTCCTGATTAAAAAAGAAGCTCCGGCTCTCTACCGGGTACATGAAAAGCCGCAAGGCGACTCGTTGTTGCGGCTCAACAATGTGTTGGGCGTATTCGGTCATAAACTCCCTGCGAACCGGATTAATCCCAAGGCGTTTCAAAAGATCCTCAATGATATTAAAGGCAGTCCCGGAGAAAAGACCATATCCTTGATGCTGCTGCGGTCGATGAAGCATGCCCGTTACGCGCCCCAGCCGTTAGGGCATTTTGGCCTGGCCTCACAGTATTACTGCCACTTTACCAGCCCCATTCGCAGATACCCGGACCTATTGGTGCACCGGTCTTTGAAACTGCTGCTGGCCGGGGAAATGAATGATTCCCGCAAAGCCCAACTGGAGAAGAAAATGGGCTATTACGGCGAACACTCTACTATCCAGGAGATCAAAGCCGAGGAAGCTGAGCGTGACTTGGTGGCTATTAAAAAATGCCAGTATATGCAGCAGTTTATTGGCGAGGAGTTCGATGCCACCATATCGTCAGTGCTGGCATTCGGTTTTTTTGTGGAGCTGCCCAATACGGTTGAGGGTTTGGTTCACATCTCCAGTATCCATGATGATTATTACCAGTTCAATGATCGCAACTATACGCTCACCGGTAACTACAGCGGCAAGACTTATGCTATTGGGGATCCGGTGCGAGTAGTACTGGTCAAAGTAGACGTAGATGACGTAAAGATCGATTTCGAACTGGTCAGCTAGCACTGGGATTTCGACCCTATCCAGGGGTAGAACTCATTGACTGGCCGAACCGTCCTCCTATATAATGAAGAAGCATTGTTTCAGCCAACCCTGGCCCGGGCGCTAAACTCCCGGTGCGAGGGTTTATTTATCGAAGCAGCGGAATTTCTAAAAAGCCCAATTGGAGAAAACCATGAAGAAAAAGAAAGGCCTGCCGGCAGCAGCTGAGAACCGGAAGGCCAGACACGAATATCATATACAGGATACCTATGAAGCAGGCTTGGTGCTGGTTGGCACTGAGGTGAAATCCCTGCGGGCGGGCAAAGCCAATCTCCAGGATGCCTATGCGGCCATCAAGGATGGGGAGGCGTGGGTGTACAACTTCCACATCAGTCCCTATGAACAGGGCAACCAGTTTAACCATGATCCCAAGCGGCCCAAGAAACTTCTCCTGCACAAGAGTGAAATAAGGCGCCTGCTGGCTATGCAGAGAGAAAAAGGATACACTTTAGTGCCGCTAAAGGTATATTTCAAACAGGGTAAGGCCAAGATGGACTTG
>JAKJCH010000002.1 GCA_022706565.1 Bacillota bacterium
TATCCGAAATAGGGAATGACCGCGTTGATCCTGCCCGCGGAGGCCCGCCGGAATGCATCTATCATGATAAGCAATTCCATCAGATTCTCATTACCGGGGGTACATGTAGGCTGCACCACAAAGGTATCTACCCCTCGTACACTCTCGTCGATCTCAACACTGACTTCACCATCGGAAAAATGAGAAACCGTGGCTTTAGCCAGGGACATGCCCAGGTAGTCCCCAATCTCCTTGGCTAATAATGGGTTGGCGTTACCCGTAAATAGTTTCATCCTCCATCTGGATGTGTTCATCTAAGCTTAACCTCCAATCGGATTTTGGAACCTCATTGGGGTTTATTTTTTCCTGAGGTTTTTTTGCTGGGCTCTTTCTACTGCCAGAGTATCGGCTGGTATATCCCTGGTTATGGTGGAGCCCGCTCCGGTCATGGAATTGGCTCCTACCCTTATCGGTGCGACCAGATTGGTATTGCTGCCTATAAATACTCCGTCTTCAAGTATGGTTTCCCATTTGTTTTTGCCATCATAGTTGCAGGTAATGGTGCCAGCCCCAATGTTGACCCCTTTGCCAATTAATGCATCGCCTATGTAGCTCAAATGGGGGGCTTTACTCCCCTCACCCAGGATTGATTTTTTTATCTCAACAAAGTCGCCTACCTTAACATTGCGGTGCAGGACTGCGCCCGGACGCAGATAAGCGTAGGGACCTATGGTGCAATCATCGCCTACCTGAGCTTCCTTAATTCTGGAGTGTTCAATAACCACTCGGTCTCCAATTACCGAAGAAGTTATATGGGTGCCCGGACCGATCTGACATTCAGCGCCGATTTGCGTTAGGCCTTCGATAATTGATCCGGGATGTATTATAGTGTCTCGCCCAACGTCCACATCTAAATCTATATAGGTAGTGCTCGGATCGACGATTGTCACTCCGCTCTCCATTAATGCCGCATTTTTCCTTTGTCGCAGGATTTTTTCTGCCTGAGCCAATTGAATCCGGTCGTTTATCCCGTATATATCCTCCCGCGCATCCACCTGGAGAATTTCCACCTTATGCCCTTGGCGCATGAGGATCGTCAAAGCCTCGGTAACGTAATACTCACCTTGCTGATTGTCAGTACCAATTCCAGCTAAGGCCGCCGTAACTTCATTAACCTGCATGGCATACATGCCGGAATTGATTTCCCTGATCTGTTTCTCCTCCTCCCGGGCATCCTTCTCTTCGATGATATCCCGGAATGAACCATCGGGGTTGCGGACGATTCGCCCGTATCCGTAGGGATTGTCGACCTGGGTCGATAGGACGGTAGCCACCGCGCGATTTTGCCGGTGGTGCTCAAGAAGTGCTTTTATGGTTGCTGCTTGCAACAGAGGAGTATCCCCTGCCAACACAATTATGGTATCGTCTCCCTGTACTTTGTTCATTGCTTGCATCAAGGCATGCCCGGTGCCCAACTGCAACTCTTGGTACGCGAATTCCGCTTCCCCAGGCTGAAATAGTGCCTCAACCGAATCCCTGCCATGACCTACCACTATAACTACTTTGTCCACTCCAGCCGTGCGGGCTGCATCACTGACATGCTTAACCATAGCCTTGCCGGCTACCCTGTGAACCACTTTGGGCAGATGGGAACGCATCCGCACACCCTTGCCGGCCGCCAATATAACCGCGGAAGTTGTCACTTTTCCAGATTCCTCTCCTCATACTCGTCTGCAAAACTGCCATTTAAGACCAGTCTGCACCTTGAATTATAACCTTTTATTTAGTTAACTGTAAAAGCCTAATGGCTACCTTTCAAAGCTGATTCCGTTCAGATATCTCTCGGCCAACAACAAGTCATCAGGTTTATCCACATCCACCCCGACCTCGGCATAGGGAGAAATGATTCCTTTGCCTCTAATCCCAGTTAGCTCATACAACCTTTTTTCTGCCGATTTGATACTTAGCTGTCCCAGCAGGTAAGTAACCACCAGTCCAAAGCCAAATAACCTGGCAATAGCCAGGGGATCCTTGCGGCGGCTTATAACCTTGAGCCCGAATTCCGTACAGGTGGGTAAGGCTGCGGTTCGCAGCAGAAACAAATTGCCCCCGGTGAACACCCCATCTTTCAGGTGTACATAGGTGCGGATGACTCCCGGATATTTACGGTCGTTTACTTCTTTGCTGGTAACTGGATAATAAACATCGGCTTCGGTCTTTTCACAGCTGGTCAAAAAATCCATAATGGCTTCCGGGGTTATGAAAGGTATGTCAGTGGGAACGGCCAAGACTTTGGAAGTTACACTGCTACCAAGAGCCTCTACTCCGCGGGAAAATGTCTCAATAGCTGTATCCCCGCCTTCCACAAAAAACAGCCTTTCGTCACGGGGGAGGATATTGCGCAGGGATTCTACCGGCCCACTGACAACAATATTATTAATACTGGGGGTGGCGCGCAAGGCACTGTATACGTAGTATATCATTGGGTAGCCGCCTATAATGATCAGAGCCTCATTATTGTAAGGAGCGACTTTTTTCAACTCGCTGCTGCTTTCACCGCCGGCCAGAATTACGGCATCATACTGCATCTTGTTCCTCCATCATCGCTTACGGAATCAACCCTCCTGTCCCAGCTCCTCCATCTTTATACACTCTAAGAGCACATTCTCAGCATTTTCAATGTGTTCTTGGGCCAATTGCCGGGCCAGTTGACTGTCCCGGGCTTGGATAGCCTCCAACAGCTGTTTGTGTTCCCGCAATGACTCTTTATTGCGCCCTGGGAAAGACAAGGATGTCAGACGAAATCTCTGTATCTGTTCGCGCAGATTGCTGATAATGGTCGCCAACCGGTCATTGCGGCTGGATTGATAAAGGAGTTCATGAAACTTGGTATCTACCTCGACCAGCTTATCGATATCTCCGCTATTTATGGCTTCTTGTTTGCCTACTATAAGTCTCTCCATAGTCTCCAACTCTTCCTCGGTGATCCTCTCCGCCGCCAGCCCGGCTGCTAACCCCTCCAACGCTGCTCGGATCTCGAATACATCCGCTATATCCTTGAATGACAAGTCCGCCACATATGCGCCTTTGCGGGGAACCATTACGATGAAGCCCTCCAATTCCAGTTTCCGCAGGGCCTCCCGGATTGGTGTTCTGGATACTCCCAATTCCTCAGCCAGCTGAATCTCCATCAGCCTTTCCCGAGGCTGCAGGACGCCATTCATAATAGCAGTACGAATGGCATCAAGAACTAATTCCCGCAGGGGTTTGTAGGAATCCAAATCGACCGGACTCAAACGTTTGTTAGGCATTGCTCATACCACCTTTATCTTGAATAGGATGAGGACAGGAAAGACTCTTGATATTCTCCCTTAATGGTTTGCCACGCTTTTTCCGCTCCCTCTCGGTCGCTGAAGATCCCAATCACGCTGGGACCGCTTCCCGACATGAGAGTATGAAGCGCTCCCAGAGAAACCAATCTTTCCTTGATTACTACAATCTCTGGGCACTTGGTTATACTAACAGTCTCAAGGTCGTTTTTCATTTGCGCAGCTAATCCAATAATATCACATTTGTGCCACGCTTCAAGAAAGGCTCTATTGTTAGGCTGATCATGCAATTCATACAGCTTTAGGTCACGGTATACCTCAGCTGTTTCAAGCTGCTGCGGGGGTTTAACCAGCACCACCTCCAGATGCAGGCCAGAGGGGAGCGGCTCGAGAATTTCACCGCGTCCCCGCGCCAAAGCGGTACCTCCCAGGATGCAAAAAGGAACATCCGAGCCCACCTGCAAACCCAAATCCAAAAGGGTGCCCAGGTCTAGCAAACCGCCCAGCATCTCGTTTATTCCCAGCAATACTGCTGCCGCATTGGTACTCCCGCCGGCCAGCCCGGCACCTATGGGGATCTTCTTATCTATGTATATACGAAAACCGTTGTTCAATCCCAGTTTCTCGCCAATCAGAAGGGCGGCCTTAAAAGCCAGATTGGACGCATCACTTGGTACCTCGCTGTTGTTGCTGCTAACCTCTATGCCTTCATTCGCGGTAATGATGGTTATTTCATCGCACAAGTCGATTTGCTGCATCACCGTTTCCAATTCATGATAACCGTCTGTTCGCTTGCCCACTACTTTCAGGGTTAGGTTTATCTTTGCGGGCGCTTTTAGCTGGACCCGTTCCCTCATCCGCCGTTCTCCTTGTTAGTTTAGTCCATTATACACATAGCCTTTCCAAAAATAAACGCGGCAAGATCGGCCCGATGAGTCTCCTCATATTAAAAGGTTCGCCTTCTGGCGAACCCCTATAGTTGATTCGATCTGCCTTATTGGTTTACCATTCTGACGCCGCGGGGAAAGAGTTCCAAACACTTGAAAGAGACTTGGGCTTGTTGAGGATTTGTCAATCCCAAACCCGAATCGGAAGATGACACCAGGCATAAAGGGGGAAACAAAACGCACCACCAATTCTTTCCTTGTCCTTCTCCAATTACTATTCTTACTGCTTGGTATCTGCCTGGCGGAAATACCAGATTGCCATAAGACTTGGTCGGAAAGTCGTATTCCCCGATACTCACCGATACCGGATAATCATAACCGTTGGCGATTATGCGGTCCTGGGCCACTGCTTCAATCAAGTGCAGGTCATGCTCAGCCCGATACCTGGCTTCCTGAGCATCGCTCAGGTCAGCCAATTCAGCCTGCATCAAGCTTACTATATCGTCCTTCACCGCCAACTTCAAGGCCTGGTCGCGAGGATCATCGCTGTTGGCAATCACGTGCAGCCTTAACACGCTTTCTTCCAACGGTTTACTCTTACTGCTCACCCACCAGCCGGTTACTGAGATTAGGAGTATTAATATGATGCCTAATGTGATTCGCTTCAAAACCGTATCCCTCCCTTTAATTGCATTATTTCCGGCCAGGGGGGTTTTTAAACAAACGTTGAAAAGCTTATACTGATTCTCCTAGCTGTAACCGCAGCAGGTGGGCTGAACTGCAGCTTGATGGACTTGGTCCGGTGAAGAATTGTTTAAGACCTTGTTGACAGAACATGTGTTTGTAATTTAGAATTATACCCGAACCTATGTTCGGGACAGGGGGGTGTTTTAGATGTTCGCAGATTTCTCCAAACGCGAATTTGTTGAGACCGGATTAGGCGGATTAACAGTAATCATATTATCTTACCTGGCCATGATGGGCTTGTTGAATTTGATTGTCTGAGTCAGAGGTCGCCAAGTCATTACAGACTATACGCGGTAAGCTCGGGAAGATATCGTTAACAATGCAGCACACTGCAGATCATACCAAACGAACCACTTTAAAAAAAAAGAACGCCGTTTCGGCGTTCTTTTTCTATTTTTTTTCTTCATCTTGTTTAGCCAAGTATTCTCTGATTATCATTCTGACCAGCGCACTGCGTGATATCTGATTTTTCTGGGCCAATTCTCTTATTTCATTTACCTGTTTTTTGGTCAGGTAAAACGTAGCGTGTTGAAATTGTTCCGTTGCCAAACGGGACCCCTCCCCTGCCAGGAAATTGGCTGTGCTGTTTAAGCCTCTTTACGCCTAGTATATGTTGACGGGGAGTTTTGTGTTACTTGGATAACTGATGCTGCAGTTGGGATAAATTTTCTCGCATCACTCTTCTTCCCGCCCGGATGATCTTGGCAGCCTCCTTGAGATCGGTTAGACCCACATCCGGCACTTCCGGATGCAGCAGCATGTCAGCAAAAAATTTCTCTTCCGTAGCCGATGTCTCATAAATCAATATGTCCAGGGTGCGGCCAATAATCTGCGGAATGCCGGATACATCAGTCGCATAGTTCTCTTTTCCCAAATTGATCCCAAGAACGTATTCTGCTCCCATGGACCGTGTCACCATCGCGGGAACTATATCCTTCAACCCGCCATCAACCATCTTCATCCCATGGAACTCTTTCGGTACAAATGTAACCGGGATTGAAATACTGGAACGTACCGCCTCACTTAATCTGACATTGCTGATTATCATCTGGCTCTTTGGTTGAACCAAGGCCTGATTGGTAAAAATGATTTTTTGACCACTGTCGATGTCACAGGCTATAATCGCCGTGGGCAAATCAGCCTCACTAATTTTCTTGCCCCCAGTCCACTCATATACCAGGTTTTCTATTTTTTCTCCAACTATAAGTCCGTCCAGAGTGTAATCATATTTGGGAAAGATCAAGCCCAGAATGTACTTTATCATCCCGGTAATGTTGTAGTCGATATAATCATGGGGAGCCAGGGAAGTCACTATTTCTTCCATTTGATGCGGCGAAACCCCAGAGGCATACAATGCGGCAATTATGCTGCCGGCACTGGTCCCGGCTATGTAGTCGGGAAAGATCTCATTTTCAACCAGAACCTGCAGAACACCGATATGGGCAAGCCCTTTCAAGCCGCCTCCTCCCAGTGCCAACCCCAACTTTAACAACTCGTCACCCCTTTCCTGTTCCAGTCCATGATTAAGAATTGCAATCTCCCCGTTTTTTCTGTCATGATTTAAGCCACCGTTGTCAGCAGCGTTCCGGAGAAGCAGTCATCTTGTTTGGAGATGAAAAATGCCCGATCCTTATGATCGAGCATTTTGCCCCCGGTTGTTAGCTTAGCATTCTGTCTCCGGATCCAATTCTCCAAATACGATGATATCGTGCATTTTGCCCAGCTTGTCGATGATATCTACAAGTACCTTGACTTCAATACAGGTTCCGCGTACGCTGGGCACTTTCTCCACGCTCAGATCACCATCAAAAACCCTGTGGTGATGACAGGGACTGTGTTCATCTTCGCAGGTGCCCTTAATGTCGTAATCAAAGTCCCAGTTGCACAGGATCAGCTCTGATTGGTCTACTTCATTCCGGAATTCTTCAGCGGTAAGCGGCGGATCGAATTCACTCAATTCAATGGTGTCTTCGTAGACGTTGCACGGTATGGTGAATACCTGGTACTCGGTGTCCGGCGGATTGCCGACGATCAAAACTAGAACCAGATCGAAATCGATCATGATTTTTACCCGGTTGAAGTTCAGCGTTTCGGTAGCACAATTTACTTTGATCTTGAAGTCATCGATCAGACTTACATAGCCGCCTACCTCAGCGGCCGGAATACAGATATGCCGGCAAAGAACTTCGGCCCCTCTTTCGATATACTTGGCTTTGATAACTTTTGCCCACAAGTCCAGCCTGCAACCCTCCGGAAACTCACATTTCAACATGTCTCTTTCCCCTCCTTTTCTATAATCTTCTGGTTGCGACCTTAGTACCGGTCGAGAAATTTGTCGTCCAAATTTCTAAGATATATTATGAAAGAGGGCTACATTGTGTGATTGTCCGGAAGGTAAACCCCTGTGGGCATATTCGAATGGACTGACTGGTCCCCTAATAATAACCGGCCAAGCTACAAACAGCTCATAATCAGCTTTTTAATGCGTTCACCCAACCTGCTCTCGGTGCTTTTTGGAGGCTGTAACATCACTTTATCCGGTCGGCCACCATTGCCCCCAATCTGCTGGTAACGGGAAATGAGCAGGTCTTTTCGGGTTATCGCCTCCTGCAATTGCTGCACCTTTTCCCTGGTTCCATTCAGTTCGCGAAACAACTGGGCATTACGTTCCTCCACTTTTTTGATTCCGTGCTGCAGGCTCAGCATATCCTTTTGATAATGGACCAAGCGGCGATTGAGAGCTTGGTTTTCGTTCTGTATCCTGCTCATCTCATCATTAACATCCTTGCCCACACCCGCTGGATCAACATTCCGCTCCAACTCGTCCTGGTCCATATGAATCTGTACCGGCTGCTCACGTACCGCATACACCGTATAGTCGATTTCATACCGTATTGTGATCTCCGCATCAAGGAATTCAGGATCCCACTGTAACTTTTCCATATGCAATACAAAACTGATCCAACAATCGTCAAGCAGGCTCTTATTCATTCCTGGCCAGTTGACCCGTTCCCTGATGTGAACCGGTCGACTCAGGATACCGGTATGACCATATCTGTCCTCTATCAATATTACTGCTTCCAGTTGGATAACCGCCTGTACATATTTACCTTGCCTAATTGCGCTGGCACTCAGGATCTTGACCCTTATATCATCGATCCTCTCGCAACGGTCGCCAAGATCATATCGATGTTCTTGCCGCAGCCTTATAGGTGCCGGCAGTCTGTCGACTATGACCGGGCACCACAGTGAGACCCCCTGTTGCACACTCCATCACTCCGTTCTTTTATTCATTTATATGGAAGGGCGGAAACGAGTATGATTGATCATGTTGTGGCATAATTTCGAAAAAAAAAGACTGCATCCTTAGATGCAGTCGATTAGGTCTTTTAATTCTACGGGCTCAAGCATTAGCGGAAGCAATCTTTATCTCCGCATCCTGTTTATCATATACAAACAACTCAACCGTTTCTGTCAGTACATCTGCATA
The DNA here is from genome assembly GCA_022706565.1 of Bacillota bacterium. Classification (GTDB taxonomy): domain Bacteria; phylum Bacillota; class Syntrophomonadia; order Syntrophomonadales; family Syntrophomonadaceae; genus PHAA01. Next base: position 8,433 of record JAKJCH010000002.1, read on the forward strand.
GGTGTAGGAAACCTTTCTCTCCACTTTGCGCTCATTAAGTCTTACAACAAATAAATTAGGATATATTGACTCCAATACTCCCTCTTTCTCTATAATGCGGTTTCTTCCTCGATTAGCCTTTAATCTGATCTTGCTGCCTACGAAGAATTCCAAGTCCTTTTTGATTTCTGCGATAGCTCTGGGAGAACTCAAAACATCACCTTCTTTACCTAAGGATTCTATAATTTTATACTATGGGGGGTATTCTGTCAATATTAGAACGAATAGTATACAAAATTTATAGCGATGGTGTCAATCAATTATTACGTAAAAAGTTTAACAATATTGTTTTTACAGCATTTGGGGATTAGCGTCGGGAGCAAAACTGTTAACGAGTTTGATAATTTCCATCAAGGACAGGTCCTCCGGACGAAGTGTTGGCTTAAGACCAATCTCTTCAATATTCGCTTGGGCATTCGACTTGTTTATCCCGAAAAAATCGCTGGTAATATTAAGAATCGTTTTTCGGCGCTTTTGGAAGGCAGCGTTTACGAAATCTCTGAAAACCCTATCACTATAGATCTGAGCGACCGGTTGCCTCCGAGGAGTCAATTTTATGACTACCGAATCGACCTCGGGACGCGGGTAAAAACAACTGCGGGATACAGGCATTATCAAGTCCACATGGGCATGGTAGGCAGCCATAATGGTGAGCCGCCCGTAGTCCTTGCTCCCTGGTACAGCTGTGAGTCTCTTGCCCACTTCCTTTTGCATCATCAAGGTAGCTGAATCCATGCGGGGACACTGCTCCAGCAATTTGAAGATTATGGGCGTGGTTATGTTGTACGGTATATTGGCACAAACCTTATACGCATCAAGAGGCGGTTCCGGGAAAGCCTTATCCATTTCCGCTTCTATATCCAGTTTGAGAATATCGCTGAATATCAGCTTGACATTGCTGGTTTCCCTGGCGAGGTCTCTCAACAATGGTTCCAGTCTGGTATCCAATTCAACTGCTAACACCCCGCGGCTGCGGCGAGCCAGTTCTTGAGTCAGACTGCCAAGACCGGGACCTATCTCCAGCAGGCATTGCCGGTCGTTTATATCGCATGAATCTGCTATCTTAACCAGAATGTTACGGTCCACCAAAAAATTCTGCCCCAGCTTCTTTTTTGGAAATAGAGCTTGTCTCTGCAATATATCCCGCACCCCGCTAGGTGATATTCGATCTTGCATGGTTTAAATCCCCTATCCCTCTTTATTGCTTCATTATACACCCGGGCAGTTACCCTGACGATGCCGGTAAGTTAGGAGGGCTCTGCCCTAACCTAAAAAAAGTCCGTTCGAATGACACTGAAAACATTCGAACGGGCTTTACGATCTTAAGGCCTGTCGTTCATGCTAAGCACATGAGTATTGCCGACATCGACTTCTTTATTGTTGGCTTCTGAGGCTTTTGTCTAATTCGTTGATGTTCTGAGTATAACTCTCCACTGGTTGACCCTGTATTATTCCGGCTGCTACATCCTGCAGCTTCATAATAAGGTTGGGATCCGTGGTGACCAACACCTCCCGAACCTTATCACTGTCCGTCTTGATTTTATTTTTGACCTGTTCCTTGATATTGTTGACCTTATCCTGGTTTTGCATATCGGCCTGGTTTAGAGTAATACCCACCATCACCACTAGATTGCCTTGCTCCGGATTGGCTGTTTGGCCCGGAGGATTAGCTGTTTGGCCAGGTGTATTTACTCCGGTGCCATCATTTGGTAATCCGGAAAATGGATCTACCGCGACCCCGTTGGCATCAGGTTGGGACACTACTACCACAGTGGCTTTTTGTACCCCCTCCACTTGCATCGCCATCGTAGAAAAACGGCTGGCCATAGTTCTTTTCTCAGCATCCGTGGTTTGTTGTACCCCGGTCTCTGGGTTGACATCGGGCCCTGGTTTCTGCGCTGTTTGGCCACACCCGCAAATCACTAGCATCCCAGTTAAAATTAAGCTAAAAACAAGGACTTGTTTCTTTTGCATACTTATCCACCTCCATTTTTATGGCTGGATATAGTTTGCAGATAATATTTCCTTTTCAAACACTGAAAAAAGTGGAAATGAACGAGGGTGCTCCTTTCTTTGGAAGCACCCCCATTTCATGCGATTCGGTTTGCTTTGGAGAAGAAAATATTTTAGTCTAATAGATAAACCTTGACGGTCCTGCGTCCCCAGTTCATACACTGCGAATATGTTTCCATAAAAACGTCAATCCTGTTTCCCTTTATGGCCCCACCGGTATCAGCCGCAGTAGCATACCCATAGCCTTCGATGTACATCTTGGTTCCCAAAGAAATCACCGTGGGATCGACAGCAACCGTCCCTACTTTAGGATAGACCCCAGTAGCAGTGCGGTTGCCGGTATAGGTATAGGCAGTTGATACCATATTCCTAGCTTCTCGGAAATCAAAACGCTGGCCACCACGGGATACTGTATAACTATTGCCCGCAGCAATCACTTGGTTTGTAGGCTGGACCAGGACCTCGGTTCTGATCTGTTCCCGTTGGACTTCCTGGCCATTGTGGCATGTAATCAAAAAGACGTGACGCGCGAGGCCATTCTTGCCGGGCTGAACCGTTTTAGCCGTACCTGCCTCCATTGTGGCATCAATAGTTTTCTCTACCTGGTAGGCGATCGGCTCATCCACTGCAAACTCGCGCTGGGTTACTCGGATTACATCGATTGTCGTTCCTGGAGTCAATAATTCCATATGGGACGGGGCAGGGCCTAAGGCCGGGGCTAGTGTTGGGTTGGCGGTCTTCCCTGTCACCAAATTCCCATCCATTGGGCTGGAATCATTGGCGGTCAAGGCTGATGCAATTGAAGGTGGCGGGCTTATTACTTCGCTCTTTTCTTGATTGGATACCTTGAGGATGTCTTTTTCACCAATAAGAAATCCTGCTAAGGTTACTGCTTGGAATGCATTGACCGGGGTGGTTCGGATTTCCCTGGTTATGCCGTCTGCTGTGACCTTTACTGGAAAGGCACGGGTGACTATAATCTGCAGGTCTTCTGTAATCACTGTTTCTCGAGAGGGTTCTACCAGATCGTTTTCCTTCAGAATAATCTGGTTTTGATCGAGGACATCCCCAACCGTGCTGGAAAACAATACTTTCGTATCCACAACATTTCCATCGACTTCGATTGATACTTGTTTCTCCAAGGCAAATGCCAAACTTCCCAAAAGCAATACCAGAATCAGTAGGTTGGCGATCAATAAAGTTGCCTTTTTTGATCCACCCTTACTCATAAAACTCCCCCTTTACTCCAGATCCCCCTCGCAGAAAAAATCGGAGTACCAATATTCTAAACATAAACGAATCCAGCTGTCAAAATTACGGCCTTCTATTTGGCATTCGTTGCAATATTTTCCATCGAGGTGACCTTTTCGAAATGATATTGTTTTCCAACTCCATTAATTCTATGCCTGTACCCAGGAATTATTTGTTGAAAGATATACCCCGACAAAAAGAAATTAGGGCATTTTCAGCCCTAATTCCCCAGATTATTATCGTTTTAGAAGGGATTCAATCTTTTATTCTATAGATTTTACAGGCATTGCGTTCGGTCAAATAAGCTATCTCATCGGGATGTTGGTTACGCAAAGCGGCCATTTTCTCAACGGTATAACGAAGATTGGCCGGTTCGTTCAGTTTTCCTCTTAATGGCTCAGGTGTCAGATAGGGACAATCCGTCTCCACCAAGAGACGGTCCATGGGTATCTTCCCCACAACTTCATGGGACCGGCGCGCATTCTTGTAGGTGAGGGGTCCCGCAAAGGATATATAAAATCCATTTTTCACTGCTTCCAGCGCCAAGGGTAGGCTGCCGGAATAGCAGTGCATTATACCCCCGTTCTTACCGGCTTTGTATTTCCGGATAATATCCATAACATCCTGGTTGGCATCACGATCATGAATAACAATCGGTTTGCCAATCTCCTGAGCCAGTAAAATCTGTGCTATGAAGGATTCCTTCTGTTTCTCCCGCGGAGAAAGATCCCGATAGTAATCCAAGCCAATCTCCCCAATGGCTACAACCTTTGGATCCTTAGCCAGAGCTTTGAGTCTATCCTCGGTCTCAGGCGTATAAGTCTTGGCGTCGTGAGGGTGTATGCCAACCGTGGCGTAAACGTGTTTGTATTTCCTGGCAATCAGCAACGCTTCCTCTGACGAGGGTAAATCGTAGCCAATGCAAGTAATCCTTTCGACTCCAGCATCCCTTGCTCTCTTAAGCACATTGTCCAGATTCTTTTTAATCTGGGGATCCTGCAGATGAGCATGACTATCGAACATATACTCTTGATTTCCTCCTATTTGACTCGCTCACCAGATGCTATGTCCTTGGTGACCGTCAGAACATCCACATATTTGTCGTCAGAAGCCGCCAGAATCATACCATGTGACATTACTCCCCGCAATTTGGTCGGTTTAAGGTTGGCCAGCAGCACGACCTTTTTACCTACCATTTCCTCCGGGGTATAATGTTGGGCTATTCCAGACACCACCGTTCGCTCTTCTTCTCCCACCCTCAGGGTAAGGATCAATAATTTGTCCGCCTTTTTCATCTTTTCGCAGGCAATGACTTCAGCCACCCGCAAGTCCAGGCGAGCAAAATCCTCAATAGTGATGTATTCTGGTTCAATAGTTTTTTCATTGGTGGGCGCATCTTCAGCGGAGTTCGTTTCTCCCGAAACCGGTGCCCCTGCAGGCCCCTCCTCAAGCGTCTTAATATCCACCCGAGGAAAAAGCGCTTCTCCTCTGGATACTTGCGCTCCGCTGCTGGTAACCCCCCAAATGCCGGCATCATTCCAGGTCACTTTGGTGCAGTCTTCCCACAGGCCCAGTTGCTGGTTAGCCCTGGCCATCAAGGTCGGCATGGCCGGCGCCGTCAGTATCAAGACGATTCGGATGGTTTCCATGAGATTGTACATGACTGTTGCCAATCGTTCGGTTTGGGAAGGATCCTTGGCCAACTGCCACGGCGCAGTTTCATCTATATATTTGTTAGCCCTCGACACCAGACGCGATGTGGCGTGCAGGTAATTGGAGAAATCCAGTTTCTCAAGCCTCTCGGTCGCTTCTCTGAAAGCTAACTGGGCCGCCTCTTTGAGCTGAAGATCAAGATCTGTAGACGTTCCCGCCGCTGGGATGCTGCCCTGGAAATACCTGATAATCATGGCTACCGTGCGGCTGATCAAGTTGCCCAAATCATTGGCCAAATCAGAATTAATACGGCTGACCAGGATTTCCTCCGAGTAAATGCCATCCTGCCCAAAGCTTAATTCCTTAATAAGGTAATAACGGATCGCATCTACACCGTATTTTTCTACCAAGATGCCCGGATCGATAACGTTGCCCTTGGACTTCGACATCTTTCCGCCTTCAAGCATAATCCAGCCGTGGGCCATTACTTTCTTGGGCAAGGGTAAGTCCAATGCCATCAACATAATCGGCCAGATAATAGCGTGAAAGCGAATGATATCCTTGGCCATCAGGTGGACGTCAGCAGGCCAGTATTTGGCAAATAACTCATCGTCCTGCAGATATCCCACCCCGGTCAAATAATTGATTAAAGCATCAAACCAAACGTAGACCACGTGCGATTGATTGAAAGGAACCGGGATTCCCCATTGGAAAGTGGTGCGGGAAACACAGAGATCGTCCAGTCCGCTTTTAATAAAGTTGACAACCTCATTGCGCCGCGACTCGGGTTGGATGAATTCAGGATTGTTTTCTATATGCTCCAACAACCGAGGGGCATATTTGGACATCTTAAAGAAATAGCTGGCCTCTTTTAGCATTTCCACATCGCGTCCACAATCCGGGCATTTGCCTTCTGCCAATTGGCGCTCCGTGAAGAATGTCTCGCAGGGACTGCAATACCATCCCTCGTATTCTGACAGGACGATATCGCCCTGTTCATAAACCCGGTTGAATATTTTCTGTACAACTTCTTTTTGCCTAGGCTCGGTAGTTCTAATAAAATCAGTGTTCGATATCAGCAAAGTATGCCAAAGCTTCTTAATATTAGCCACTATTCTGTCGATGTATTCGATCGGTTCCATGCCTTTTTCACGAGCAGCCCGTTCGATTTTTTGACCATGTTCGTCCGTCCCGGTCAAATAGAAGACATCGTATCCCTGCATCCGTTTGAAACGGGCCATACAATCAGCCGCCACCGTAGTATAAGCGTGCCCGATATGCAGGTTGTCGCTGGGATAATAAATCGGGGTAGTGATATAAAAGCTCTTCCTATTCTCCACGCATGCTCCTCCATCCGTTTGCCAAGGTATATTCTGTATAGTTTACCACAAAATTGCCCTGTTATTCTCCATGCTTATCATAATGTCGAAAAAGGAAATTTCTATTAATTTAATGAATTTTTTAGTATATTTTGTTGAAAAACGGCTTGACGTTTTCTGCCAATTTTGGTATCTTTTCAGTGACCCTGAATAATGGAAAAAGGAGGGTGAACAGATCATGATGAAATCAACAGGAGTGGTTCGGCGTGTCGACGAACTCGGACGCATCGTAATTCCCATTGAATTAAGACGCACGATGGGAATTGAAGAGAAAGATGCTTTGGAAATTTATGTCGATAGCGAGAAAATTATCTTGAAGAAGTATGAACCGGCCTGTATTTTCTGTGGAAATGCAGAAGATGTGGCTAACTACAAAGGCAAAAATCTTTGTAAAAGCTGTTTGGTCGAGTTGTCCAGGCAGATCGTTTAGTTATCTATCATCATCTTTATCGGATTTGATAAAACACTCGTATATTGTCGATTTTGGAATATTATACTGACGAGCCTTCAGCTTGAAGGCTTGTTTTTTTTCCATCCCGTCATGAATCAACTCGCGCGTCTCCCGTATAATGAGATCCATGTCTATATCCTGGGTTTTGTCTTCCGGTGCAGGCAACAGCAGGCATATTTCTCCCCGGGGTTGTTGCTGCTGGTAATAACATAACACCTCTTTGACCTTGCCTCTTTGTACCTCCTGATGGACCTTGGTCAATTCCCGCGCTACTACTACCGGCCGTTCTTCCCCCAGCACAGTTGCGATATCGGCCAGTGTTGCCACCAATCGGTGCGGGGCTTCGTATAATACGATTGTGCGGGACTCCCTAACAAAACTTCTCAGCACTTCTCTGCGTTTAACCGGCTTGGGAGGAAGAAAGCCTGAAAAGATAAACGAAGAGCTATCCACACCAGCAATAGCCAAGGCTGCTGTACATGCTGACGGTCCAGGAATTACATCAACCTCGAAACCCTCGTCAATAGCCTGACGAACCAGTTCCTGACCGGGATCTGATATGGTTGGCATACCCGCATCAGAGACCAGGGCCACATTGAGTCCATGTGCCAACTGACTTATCAGAAAGGCGGTTTTACCGGGGCGACTGAACTCATGGTAACTAACTAGCTTGTTTTTTATTTTGTAATGATTTAAGAGTTTAATGGTTCGGCGGGTATCTTCACATGCGATCAGATCTGCTTTGCGCAAGATTTTTAAGAGCCGGATGGTTACGTCCTCGAGATTGCCAATAGGGGTCCCGCATACAAATAGTTTCCCTTTCATTCATGCCTCCCCGTAAAGCTGTCTGAGTTCATCGCCATAACGGTTTAATTCGCTGTATATAATCAGAGGGCGCATCCACGCCGTCTCCTGCCTGCGGCCAAGCCTCGCTTCGACTAATACGTGCTTGGCAGGACGATCAGTATATGATTGCACCTTCCGCACCCTGCTTAGTGATAAACCGTATCGGCCGCATACGTCGGCGATTTCATTCAGCCGATCCACCCTGTGGATGAGAGCCAAAGCTCCCTGAGAAGCCATGAGATGGACCGCCCCTTCGACCAGTTCCTCAAGGGTGATTTCGAGTTCATGACGGGCGATGGACTCTTCCTGATTTCGATTCACATGCCCTTCCCCTAGCTTCCAAAAAGGGGGGTTGCTCAAGACCAACTCAGCACTCCCCCCCGGCAGTTTCTCTTTCAATTCTCTTATGTCTGCTTGCAGTATATCAATTCTATGCTGCAGATTGTTGAGTTGTACGCTTCGGTCCGCTCTATCTGCCATGGCTGGCTGCAATTCGATCCCTAGTATGTTGATGCCCGGATCACGAAGAGACAGCAACAATGGTATGACCCCGTTTCCAGTGCCCAGATCAATCACCTTCTTCACCCCGTGCAGATCTGCAAAATGAGCTAATAGCACCGCATCGATAGAAAAACGATAACCCTTCACGGGTTGGATGATCCTCAAACCCCCTAAGATCAAATCATCCAGGGTTTCTCCCACCCGGATCCAATTGGCATGCACGGTACAACTACTCCTTACCCATAAAAGCTATACAAAACAAGCAGTCCTCCTGCCTGGGTTCTCCGTAAGCCATCGTACATATGTGAAAACCTTCCGCGTATATCCTGCCCAGGTTATCATAACTCTCGCCCTGCAACTTAACCGCATCAATCAGCACCGGTTTCTTTGCGGCTCCGGCAGAAGATGCTTCACCTTCTAACCGGTCTACCCTGTCCTTGAGATCACCCAATTCCAGTATCAGATCCCTTATCAGGTTCTCCAACTCTTGGATTGTTTTTTCCACCCTTTTTCCCCTCCGGTTTCTTGGAATCATACATCTCCGATTCATACTTGAGGCAGCACATTAACCTGCCACAGGTGCCCGATATTTTTGCCGGGTTAAGGGAAAGATGTTGTTCTTTAGCCATCCGAATAGAAACCGGTGCAAATTCCCCCAGGAAACTATTACAGCACAGTATACGCCCGCAAGTACCTATACCGCCCAGCATCTTCGCTTCGTCCCGTACTCCGATCTGCCTTAATTCGATGCGGGTACGGAATATAGCGGCCAGGTCTTTTACCAATTCACGGAAATCCACCCGGCTCTCAGCCGTGAAATAGAAGATGATTTTGCCCATGTCGAAAGTATATTCAACGTCGATAAGGCGCATGGGTAGGTTATGGGCCCTTACCTTTTCTTTGCAAATCTCCAAAGCCTCAGCCTCTTTGGCCTTATTCTGACGGTACGAGGCCTCGTCTTCCTCGGTAGCTTTGCGAATGACCTTTTTAAGTGGCAAGACTAGTTGGTCCTCGCTGACATCCCTCGTGTCAATGGCTACAATACCGCGTTCAACTCCGCGGGTTGTCTCTACTATCACCGCATCCCCAAGCTTTAAATCCAGGCCAGAATTATCGAAATAATATAACTTGCCTGCCGGCTTGAATCTGACCCCTACTACCAATGCCACAGATATGACCTCCCAAAGTTTCAGTCCAATACTTGCAATACCTACATAAACTGTTCTTATTGTAAAGCATCCCGTAATTGATATGAAATATTAATGCTGAGCAGAATTGATCTGATTGGTCCCCGATACTTTTTCCTGAGTTCTTCAATATGAGTCAGGGAATCCAACACCCGCTTCCCATTCAAGGGTTTAAATGCCTCATAAATGGGAGCATTGTCCTGTACCACCAGTAACTCCGGTTTATGGGTGCTTTGATAAACGTATGCGTCTCTTAGGAGGGTGGTAAGCAGGATAGTCACTATCTCGGGCTGCTTCTCTATCTCTTCAGCGCAATTGAATACGGCAATCTCCCCGCCCGTAGCCAGTTGGTTGATCAATTCCCAGGCCGATTGCCACTGTTGCTCCAGTCCCTCGATATCAGCCAACTGAATCGAGGTCGCTACCCGCCCCTGAGCTAATCTCGCCAAGTATGATGCCCGTTCACTCTCCATACCCCTTTGTCTAAGGAAATCCCCCAGATCTTTTTCGGAAAGCAGCCCAAACCTCAAGCGCTGGCACCTAGAGATGATGGTCTCTAATAGCATCATTTCATCGGCAACCAGTATTATAACCGCATAAGGGGGCGGCTCTTCCAATGTCTTTAGCAGCGCATTGGCAGCTGGAAGGCTTAGTAGATGGGCATTATTTATGATTATAACCCGATGGGCGGCACGAAATGGTTTCACTGCCAGCCACGGTTCCATTTCGCGGTTGACCTGTTCTATGCTGATTTGGGTCTTGTTCTCCAGAATATCGATACTCATGAAGTCGGGATGAATGTCGTCTCTTAGATAGGACTCACCCTGGGGATCATCATTTAGGATTATGGCCCGGGCAAAAGCGCGGGCAGCGGTCTTCTTCCCCACCCCGGCAGGACCCATAAACAAATAGGCGTGATGCAAGTTCCCTGAACTCAGGGCAAGGCGCAACACGGCGACAGCTCTCTCTTGTCCGATAATTCCCATTAATGCATCCATCCGGCTTTTCCTGTTCATGTTAAGTATTAATCGCGGTTTCTTGAAAGCAAGCACGTACTGATTAAACGCAAAGCTTCATCATGAATCTGCCGCTGGCTGCGGGTGGCATCCAACTGCCTGATGCGTGGCTCAGATGCGGCCAAGACAAGGTACCCTGCCCGAACCCGGGCTTGAAATTCCAAGCCTTCTTGCTCGAGGCGATCTGGCAGTTCACCTTGGCGGCGGCGGTAGGCCTCCAACGGATCGATATCCAGGTAGAGGGTAAGATCCGGGTACAAACCCCCAGTACATAGATGGTTAAGATCGAAAAGGAATTGCAGATCAAGCCCCCGCCCGTATCCCTGGTACGCTATAGTGGAATCCAAGTAGCGATCAGCGATAACGATCTGCCCCCGGTTTAAAGCAGGCCTGATCACTTCTTCGACCACTTGGCTGCGAGCGGCCGCATATAGCAAAGCCTCCGTCTTACCCATTATACCACTGTTTCTGGCATCCAATACCAAGTCTCGTATCTGCTCCGAGACCACCGTTCCCCCCGGTTCCCTTATACCGACCACAGAGTTGTTCAGGTTCAACTCTCTTATTATACTTTCCTTGAGGGTCGTTTTCCCGCTTCCATCGATACCTTCCAGGCTTATGAAAAATCCCCTATCGTTCATCTCATCCATCCCTCTTATTCTATGACTAGAAAATAATCGAGCCTCGGGTCAGCCGGACCCTGAATATGTACTTTACAGTTCCTTAAATGTACCAGATAGTCCAGGATATCATCCGATATTAGTTCACCTGGTAACAGGCAAGGTATGCCCGGGGGATAAACCGCTACCATTTCCCCAGCCACCATATTCCGGGTGTCTTCCAGCTTGACCTTTTTCTTGGCCGCCATAAAAGCTTGACGGGGGGGCAGTATCATATGCCAAGGCGGAGTAAAATAATTGGCCGGAAGCTTCTTTCCGATGCTAGGATAACGCGCCGCAATTTCCGCCACCGCTCGATAAAAGTGCTCCCATGCATCCCGGGAATGCAATAGTGAAAACATTGCCATGACCATGTGCGGCTGGGCGATTTCCAACTCAATGTGATACTCGGTATGGAGGAGGTTCGCCATCTGGATACCATTCAATCCTAACCCGTCCATCGTAATCAGGACCTTAAGCGGATCTACTGCCTTTACCCCCCGTAAGCTGGTCAGTTCCTCTCCCCAGCACCGTATCCCGTTTATTTGATTCAGCTTGGGTTTATATTCCGCTGACAGTTCGAGTGCTTGTTGCAAACACCGGTTACCCTCCCGGTCCATAAAATCCCGGGCAACATCGATGGAAGCCATAAGCGGGTAGGATGGACTGGTGGTTGTCAACAGATGGTAGGCTGACAGTAGCTGAACACCGCGTGCTGTGCGAAGCAGTGTGGATGAATCCGGATTATCGGTCCCCGCGTATCCGGGGAATGTGCGTCCCAGGTTGAGGCAAGCACACTGGGTCAGTACCGGCCAGGTCTTATGCAGGCCATTGACTACTGCGGCCGCCCCATCTTGCAAGGCTGGATTAGGGTAATCGGGATGAAAAGGAAAATGCGCCCCGTGAGCCTCATCAACCATCAATAGGGTACTTCGCTCTTGGAGTAAATAGCAAATAGCGGAAACGTCACAGCAAGTCCCAAAATAGGATGGACTGGTTAACCAGACCACATCAACTTGTTCATGAGCAGCAAGCAGGGCAGCGATTGTTTCCGGTTGGACCCCCAAGGCTATGCCCAGCTCCGGTTCAACTTCCACTGGTGCCCACACCGGGATGCTTCCCGCCAATACTAAACCGCCAAAAAAAGCACGATGGGAGTTACGGGGTATAACTACCTTTTCCTGCTCTGCGCCGCTCATAAGCAAGGCATGTATACCTGATGTGCTCCCATTAACCAGGATAAGGCTTTCTTGAGCCCCGCAAGCACGGGCTAGTAAGCGCTGGGCCTGGCTAATGATTCCCTGCGGTTCATGGAGGTCGTCCAAGCCCGGCAGTTCAGTGAAATCCAACTCCGACCAGGATTGAAAATCTGCACCGACACGGCCCAATAGACCGGCATGACCAGGCATATGCAGCCTTAGACCGGCGTTCTCCATGCGCTCCTTGATTGACTTATAAATAGGCGTGTGGTGTGACAATGATGATGGCCTTTCCTCTGTTTCAGCCGGCGGCAAATCCGACCGGAGTTTGTCCGCTGAGTACTTTTTCCCATATCATTGTAGCAGAGATTGGGGGATCGGCGGTTGCCTAATTAGGAGCCAGCAGTGGATAGTTTCTTACAGCAGGATTTTTTTAAGCTTATTTATCAACATTCGGTATTGCCCGGAGGCTACATCGCTTTGAACAATGAGCCTTTCACAAGCAGAACAGATGAATGCCTTTCTAAGCCTGATGCCGTCACGGATACCGCCTGACGGTACCTGGTCACAGACCGAACAGCGCGGCAGCACCAGGCATGACTGTCTGCCAATGTCGGCCGAACCCTGTTGTTTGTCATAAAGCATAGTGGTTTCTCCTTTAGTACTTATTATGGACCTGAATATTTACCATTATTCCCCTGATCCTGCTTTTCACGTGCTGATGCCTTTTGCCGAAAATATTCGCTGAGTGCTTTTTCATAGCTTATGTTTACCGCCTGCCGGGAGTTACTCGACTCTACGGTTCAATCAGTAGGTTAAATATTCCTTTTCATACACTTCACACATATATTATAATGATATCATCAAGATATAATTTCAATATGAGGAGGAGAGCAAATGCAAGAACGCAAGGCTTGGAAGGTAAACGGATTTTTAGCCATTTTCCTGGCATTAGCCTGTATCGTTGCGACTGTATACTACAGTATTCACTTTAGTATTGCCATGATACTGGCGAGCTCATTTCTAGCCCTGATTATCCTCAGTTCGTTAACGATTGTACAGCCAAACCAAGCCCGGGTAGTCGTATTCTTTGGCCGCTATCTGGGCAGCATCCGGGACAATGGTTTGTGGATGACGGTTCCTCTGACGGTCCGCACAGTGGTCTCTCTGCGGGTGAGCAATTTCAACTCAAAAACCCTGAAAGTCAATGATGTTGAAGGCAACCCGGTAGAAATTGCTGCGGTGGTGGTTTTCCGGGTGATAGATTCCGCCCGGGCAATCTTTGACGTGACCAATTATGAGCAGTTTGTGGAAATCCAAAGCGAGACTGCCCTGCGCCATGTTGCCACCAAATACCCCTATGATAATTTTGGGGAGGAGGGTTTTTCCCTGCGTGGCAACGCCGAAGAAGTGGCGGCAGAATTGACCAGGGAATTACAGGAACGCTTGGCACTAGCCGGGGTTGAGGTAATGGAGGCTCGTTTGACCCATCTGGCCTATGCCACTGAGATAGCCAGCGCCATGCTGCAAAGACAACAGGCGGCAGCTATCTTGGCAGCCCGGCAGATAATAGTCGACGGTGCGGTGGGCATGGTGCAAATGGCTTTGCTACGTCTTGAGAAAGATGGCATTTTGGAGCTTGACCAGGAACGTAAGGTAGCAATGATCAACAACCTGTTGGTTGCCATTATTTCCGAACGCGGAGCTCAACCTATTCTGAATACCGGCAGCCTTTACTAAGGAGTAGCTAAATGGCGGGCAATAAAAAGAACTTTCCGCTCCGGCTTGATCCGCAGATTTATACAGCCATAGAAAGATGGGCCCAGGATGAATTGCGCAGTGTCAATTCCCACATAGAATTCCTGCTTCGCCAAGCTCTAAATAAATCAGGGCGCCTTCCAGCCCGTGCTGATAAACAGCTCCAGTCAACTGGCAGTGAGAAGCAGCTGACAGAATAAATCCCATTGGGACAGCCAAACCAGGTCTACAGCCCTGGTTTGGCCCATTCTATGTGTATTCCCACTGCCATAGATTAACGCTTGTCTCTCAGTAAGTCGCGAATCTCAGCCAGCAGCATTTCCTCGTTGCTGGGTCCGGCAGCTTCTTCAACAACTTCCTGTTTTTTGCGCAGCCGGTTCATGGCCTTTACCATCATGAATATGACCCAGGCTATGATGAGGAAATCGATTACATTCTGCACAAAGGCACCATACATGATAGCAGTATCACCGATCTGGACCTGCAATCCCTTGAAGTCTACTCCACCCATCAATAACCCTACCAGCGGCATAATGATGTCTTCAACCAGGGAAGCAACAATTTTGCCGAAGGCGCCTCCGATACTGACACCGACAGCCAAGTCCATGACATTGCCCTTCATAGCGAATTCTTTGAATTCCTGCCACATTTCCGACCAACTCCTTAGATATAATTGCTTATATCCATCATTATAGAATATTATGACATTTTTATAAAACCCCACCATGCACACACCGGGCAATCATACCACTTCTGTGTTTCTGCAGAAAAATAAGGAGAGTCCCTAGAACCCTCCTTGTAAAGCTCTTGATCCTTTATATATCCAGTCAATCGGACCGGGACGCCAACCATTCGCTCAGCTGGGGATATACCTGCTCTTTCGCAACCTTGCCGAACACCAAGCCCCCATGACCAATGGGGTATTCATAATATGTCTTGTCCTTGGATGATAACACATTCAGGGCGATATTTACCTGGCGGGGCTGTACTATATGATCATTCACGCCTGCTAATGCCAGAAGGTTGGAATCGATGCGTCCCAGATCGACCCGATTGCCCTTAAGGTAGAATTCTCCTTTAATCAAGCGGTTTTGTTTGTACAGCTGGTTAATCCATTGGCGGTAAGCCCCTCCGGGGAAGTTCATGTTATCGTCCACCCACTTATTTAGGACCTTCCATGAATAGTAATCTTTCCCTTCGTCGACCATCTTCCACAGCTTGCTGTACGTACCTATATAATTGTTTACCGGTCGCAGCATTTTCAATCCTACATCTACGAATTCCTTTGGTATCAATTGAAACGTGTCGACAATTTTATCCACGTCGTCACCAAATGCAGTGTTGAGCCACTTCGTGGTCAAACCCGAATCCTCGAAATCAATCGGGGATGCCATGAGTACCAAATTCCTCAGCTTAGGTTCGGGGAACAACGAAGCATACATGACAGTCATGGTTCCACCCATACAATAACCGATAATACTGAGTTCTTCGCTGTTGGATTTCTGGCATACCTTCTTCACTGCCCGAGCTATATAATCATAAACAAAATCATCGTAACTCAGGTTGCGGTCCTCCCATTCGAAATCACCCCATTCCAGCAGATATACATCAAAGCCATTATCAACCAGATGTTCGACCATGCTCATGCCTGGGGTCAAGTCCAATATATAGGCCTTATTAATTAAAGCATAGGTAAACAGCACCGGTATCCGATGAGTTGGTTCTTTGCCAGAATAATAACGATATAGTTTTGACTTGTTTTTGCGCCAGATGATCTCTTTGGGAGTGCAACCCGTTTGGGGCCAAGGATCAAAAGTCAAGATCTCTGCTGTTTTCCTGGTACTATCAAGCAGACGATCGTAACTCTCACGTAACTGGTAACCCACCTCTCCGGCGGACCCTTGTATGGCCTTTTGCTTTGCCAAGGTACCAATCCTCCTAGTCTAAGTTCTTCCATATGATAGTTTATGGGACGGAATTGCCACTGTTTGTGTCGATAATCATGTCACTGTTTTAATTACAGCAGGTTCCGGTAAGCTAACCTGTTACTGGTCATTATCTTGACTATGCCAGGATAACATCTATGTTTTCCGGCGGGATCTGGGTCGTGGCGTTTTATCAGCATTTTCCTCAGCATTGCTGCTGATATCGTCATGTTCGCCTACGGCGACTGCGTCCGCCACTGTGGCTTTTTTAGAACGAGTCCTTACCGGCTTGTCTGTAGCCGCCGGCTCAGTAGCAGGTTGCAGAGCCTGAAGTTGTTTTTGAACGGCCTGCACATCCTTGTGCAGGGATATAATTTCATCTTTCATTACTGCCTGGAATTCTACCAGCCTCATAATGTTAGCCGCTAAGCTATTTAGGCCGGCCAATACCTCCATATCCAGGTTGTCTACTTTTTCTTCTATGTTTATCACCAGTTCTGCAATGCGGGCCACATCTTTTTTTGTAGGTACAGGACTATTGGCAAAAAACCGCTCCATGTTTTGATTGTGGGTCTTGTATATAGATAGATATTCAGCCCCCATTTTTTCCAGGAAGGCTGTAAAACTATCCCCCGCAACATATTCATCAACAGCCTTGGCCAGGGTAGTCTCAGTGTCAAAGTACATCTTCTTCCATGCCTCAGTGAAGTCCAGTATCTCTTTTTGTTTATCTTCCTTTGATCTCTTCTTTCCTTGCTCGTCCGCGGCCACACCTACACCTCTTTCCTGCGTATGATTCATATTACAGGGTAGCATATACCCGTTCCTTTTTATCGCGACTCCAGGATAGGTTATTTTATATCTACCTTCTTGGCCAGGTCGTCAACCTTCTTAGTCAAATCCTGCATAATTTGATGGTTGGCAACGTTTATCTGGTCATAGGTATTAATGAACGCTTCCTCTACCATCTTTTGAAATTGTTCCTGATTCTTACGGGTCTGCCGGGACAAATCGTCAACCAGTTTTATCATTTCTTCGCGGGCTGTTTTATTCTGATCCAGTTGCTTTCTGGTCATATTCTCCATTTGCTCTTGAGCCCAAGAGAGGCTTCCCAGACCAACCAACCACAGATCCCACATTTTCTCCATGGATTTCTCCATCATGCCGAAACTCCTGGCCAAATTTTCCTTGCTATTTGCCATTTAATCCCTTCCTCTCTTTCACAAGCATTATACATAAGACTCTCAAAATCTATTCATGAAAAGGAAACTCTTGGTCTGTCTGACACCTCCCCTGAGTACCCCCAGTCGTAGGAGCAGCCATATTCAATTGATTGAGGTTATATGAATGAGTCAGTCAAATTAATACCAATATAACTAGTATAAAAGTCTTACTATGAATGCGGATGTGAGTGCTCTTTTATCGATCCAGCTGCCCAGAGAAGAGCCAACTGCAGAACTGAATGTTAAATCGAAAGGGGAAATAAGTGCATGTAATAATCTTCGTGTCCTGCGAGACTACTATATCAGGTTTAAACGTCAAGCTGGGGCATCAGACAGTTTGTCATGAGTAGGACATCGTGGTTATTGTACCAAATAATTACCATTAATGGCAAGCATGACTATCGGGCTGATGAGGGTTTGAGCAAGTCAATGCAGTTGACAGAAAAGATGGATTTTTTTATATTAGTGTAACTATTAAATCGAAAGGGCTGATATTATGGATAATGAGAGTAAAGTATTGTCAGTTTTCAAGAAGGAATCGAGACCTTTAAGTGCCAAAGAGATCGCCGATTTGACTGGAATAGACAAAAAAGAAGTAGATAAGATAATTAAAAAACTCAAAGCCTCAGATCAGTTGGAGTCTCCTAAAAGGTGTTATTATCAAACCAAGTAATCAGCTTGATTATTGCAATAGGGTATTTCCCTGGGAAGTCGCAAGGCTTGGTTCGCGGGTCATCGGGATAAATTTACCTAACAAAAACACGCAGGTTTCCAATGTATACAAAATTTATGGCCCAAAGTATCACTGTATTTTTTATAATGTAGATTAGTATAGCAACTATCCGATTAGCCATTGGAAGGTTGGGAGTAAAAAAGGAGATGGATTCATTTATGGAGATCCGCATTGAGAAAAATCAACAGCCAAAGGTCAAACCAGACCCATCTTCGCTGGGTTTTGGACAACTCTTTACCGACCACATGTTCGTCATGGATTATGAGGAGGGCAAAGGTTGGTTTGATCCGCGTATCGTGCCCTATGGCTCGGTTCCCCTTGAGCCGTCAGTCATGGTGCTCCATTATGGCCAAGCCACTTTTGAAGGCCTCAAAGCCTATAAGACAGCCGACGGGCATGTCCAATTATTCCGCCCTTATTCAAATATGGAACGGATGAATGTCTCCAATGACCGTCTCTGCATACCACGTTTAGATGTGGATTTCGCAGTGGAGGCCATCAAAAAGCTGGTTGAGATCGATCAGGACTGGATTCCCGCTGCGGAAGGTACCTCGCTGTACATAAGGCCTTTCGTATTTGCCTGCGACCCCTATCTGGGGGTAAGGCCTTCACACAAGTACTATTTCATGATCATCATGTCGCCGGTAGGAGCCTACTATCCTGAAGGGATAGATCCGGTCAAGATCTACGTGGAAGAGGAATATGTGCGAGCGGTTAAGGGGGGCATGGGATTCACTAAGACTCCGGGCAATTATGCGGCGAGCATAAAAGCCCAAGTAGTAGCCCATGAAAAAGGCTACACCCAGGTACTGTGGCTGGATGGGGTTGAAAAGAAATATGTTGAAGAAGTTGGCACCATGAATGTGTTCTTCAAAATCGGCGGTGTGGTGGTCACTCCGGCACTGGAGGGCAGCATCCTGGCTGGCATTACCCGTGATTCCACCATCAAACTGCTGAAACACTGGGGGATCCCGGTAGAAGAAAGACGCCTCAGTATCCAGGAGGTTTATGATGCTCATGCCCAGGGTAAACTCGAAGAAGCTTTTGGAACCGGTACCGCAGCGGTGATATCACCAATCGGGGAGTTGAATTTTGCCGGCCGGGTGATTTCCATTAACGATGGCAAAATAGGGCCAGTTTCAGCCAAGATATATGATACCATCACCGGCATTCAATATGGCACGGTGGAAGATATCTTTGGCTGGACAGTCAAGGTTAAATAATAATATCAACAATTCTGTCGATAAGGACGAGATCGAAAAAGTATCTCGTCCTTTCTCTTTCTCGGTAAGAAATTATGTTTTAGATTCTATTTTGGTTAGCGAAAGGGCTTTGATATATCATTGCAGAATATTCTTAATATGTCCTGGCATTTTGAGAGGTCTAACTAATGAAGAAAATTCAGCTAATCTACAACCCTTACGCTGGAATCCGTGAGTTTTCCAAACTTCTTGATTTCTGTTTGGATGTCTTTAATTCCCGGGGTTACGAATTGCAATTATTCCGGACCACCCACCGGGAAGACTTCGCTAGACTCATCAACCGACCCGATAATAGCGACTTCGAAGCGGTCTTGGTCGCTGGGGGAGATGGCTCCATTAATCTGGCTGTGAACGCTTTACTAAAATCAGGTCGGAATATACCCCTAGGGATAATACCGGCCGGCACTTCCAATGACCTGGCCAGGCATTTAGATATATCAACGGACTTGATGGCAGCCATCACAAGCTTGAGCGACATGAAAACAGGATTGATTGATGTAGGTCTGGTGAACGATGTATTTTTCGTAAATGTCTGCAGCGGAGGTCTGCTTACCAATGTCGCACATGACGTGGATCTAAGATTTAAGAATATCTTCGGACGCATGGCTTATTATATCAAAGGTGTCCAGGAGCTGCCCCGCTTCAGCAGCATGCGTTTAAGGTTGATCACCCCGGAGTCAATTATAGAAGACGAATTCTATCTGTTCCTGATCTTAAACGGGTCCGGTGCCGGTGGCTTTAACAAGGTAGGAGGGCCAGCCTCGATAATAGATGGGAAATTGGACTTCCTTGGTATTAGACCAATGCCGCTTAGTAGGTTGCTGGTGGTTTTTTCAAAGATCTTGCGGGGTGAACATATCAAAGATCGCTATGTTGTATATTTTCAATTCTCTTCCCTGAAAATTGAGCTCCTACAAGGCGCACTTCACCAAAATGATACTGATGTAGACGGGGAAAAAGGCCCTGATTATCCTTTAAACATATCCATCCTTCCTCAAAGCTTAAGAGTTATAATCCCCCATCAACTAATCCGATAAGCTGATGTTATGCCGTACACAATGATAGCTTAAAACCGTCAGTTTATTGATAGCTAGATAAAGATAACCCCCAGAAAACAAAAAATCCTGGCAACGACCTACTCTCCCACAGGAAACTGCAGTACCATCGGCGCTGGAGAGCTTAACTGCCGTGTTCGGGATGGGAACGGGTGTGGCCTCTCCGCCATTGTCACCAGGAAATCTGATTACGTATTAGGTTTTATTTAGATCTCAAGGATTAAGATCCCTGAAAACTGCACAAGGTTGGAAGTATTGATTGAAGCAGGAATGGTTTTTTCTCTCACGTTGAAATTGAAAATAGGTCAAGCCCTCGATCTATTAGTACCGGTCAGCTCAATGCATCGCTGCACTTACACACCCGGCCTATCAACCACCTAGTCTTGATGGGATCTTACCCCCGTCACTTGCGTGCGGGGTGGGAGAACTCATCTTGAGGTTGGCTTCGCGCTTAGATGCTTTCAGCGCTTATCCTTTCCATACATAGCTACCCAGCTGTGCCTCTGGCGAGACAACTGGTACACCAGCGGTATGTCCATCCCGGTCCTCTCGTACTAGGGACAGCTCCTCTCAATTCTCCTGCGCCTGCGATGGATAGGGACCGAACTGTCTCACGACGTTCTGAACCCAGCTCACGTACCACTTTAATGGGCGAACAGCCCAACCCTTGGGACCTTCTCCGGCCCCAGGATGTGATGAGCCGACATCGAGGTGCCAAACCTCCCCGTCGATGTGAACTCTTGGGGGAGATAAGCCTGTTATCCCCGGGGTAGCTTTTATCCGATGAGCGACGGCCCTTCCACTCGGTACCGCCGGATCACTAAGCCCGACTTTCGTCCCTGCTCGAGATGTCTCTCTCGCAGTCAAGCTCCCTTATGCC
>JAKJCH010000030.1:0-12519 GCA_022706565.1 Bacillota bacterium
CTGGAGAATCTGGGTCCGGCGCCGGAGCCAAATCTGACAGTACTCTGGTCCAAGCACCTGCCGCCCGATTTTATCAATTATTGTGCCGCTATTTCGATAAAGACCAGTGCCCTCCAATATGAGAACGACGATTTGATGCGGCCTTACTTCGGCGATGATTACGGTATCGCCTGTTGTGTATCGGCCATGCGCATGGGCAAGGATATGCAGTTCTTCGGGGCCCGCTGTAATCTGGCCAAGTTGCTCCTGTATGCCCTCAACGGGGGGCGGGACGAAATTACCGGCGATCAGGTAGGGCCCAAGATGGCCCCATACGATGACCAATTCCTTGATTATGATGATGTGATGCACCGCTTTAAGGTACAGATGGACTGGTTGGCTTCACTGTATGTCAACGCCATGAATGCCATCCACTACATGCATGACCGCTACGCTTACGAGCGGTTGCAAATGGCTTTGCACGACAGTGAGGTGAGACGTTTCATGGCTTTTGGTATCGCCGGTTTGTCGGTAGTAGCCGATTCCCTCAGCGCTATTCGTTATGCCCGGGTCAAGCCTATGAAAGACGAGCGGGGCATTATCAGCGACTTCAAAGTCGAGGGCACATACCCCAAATATGGCAACGATGATGACCGGGTGGACAGTCTGGCGGCCGAGGTGGTCAAGGCTTTCATCAGCAGACTGCGCAAGCATCCTACCTACAGGAATGCGGAGCCGACTCTTTCGGTGCTTACCATAACTTCCAACGTGGTTTACGGCAAGCATACCGGTACCACCCCGGATGGGCGTAAAAAAGGTGAACCCTTGGCTCCGGGCGCCAATCCCCTGCACGGCCGGGAGGAAAATGGGGCGGTTGCCGCCTGCAACTCGGTAGCCAAGATACCATATGAATATGCCCGAGATGGTATATCCTACACTTTTTCCGTGGCGCCCTCAGCACTGGGGACCACCAGTACCGAACAGGTCAACAATCTGGCGGCGCTGCTGGCAGGTTTTTTCACGCAAGGAGGTCAGCATATCAACATCAATGCCGTTAGCCTGGCCACGCTGAAAGAGGCCATGGAACACCCGGAAAAGTATCCCGACCTGACTATCCGGGTATCAGGTTACGCCGTGCATTTCATCAAACTGAGCCGGGAACAACAGGAAGAGATAATCATGCGTACCTTCTATAAGAGTATTTAACCATGTTGGGCCGGGTTCATTCCATCGATACCTTCAGCACCCTTGACGGCCCTGGGATCAGGACGGTAGTCTTCCTGCAGGGCTGCCATCTTCGTTGCCGTTACTGCCAGAATCCCGACACCTGGAATTATGACTCCCCGACCGCCCGGGTGTATACGCCGGAAGAGATAATGGCCATCGTCAAGCGCAGTCAACCATATTTCTCATTTTCAGGGGGAGGCTTGACCTTTTCAGGTGGTGAACCTCTGTTGCAGCATAGATTTGTCCGTGAAGTATTTAAGCACTGCCAGCGGGAAAGCATTCACACCGCAGTGGATACCTCGCTATATGTGAGCGAAATTTCGCTAATGGATATCCTCCCCTACACCCGACTGGTCTTGGCGGATATCAAACAAATGGATCCAGAAAAGAGCATCGCCTTGGTGGGAGCCAGCAACCGCCGTAACCTTGAAAACCTACGACTTGTCGATGCCAATGAAGTGGAGATTTGGATCAGGTATGTGCTGATTCCCGGTTACACCGACCATGAGGATGATCTGGCCCAGATGGCCCAATTCATTAGAGGATTGAAGAACGTGACCCGAATTGACCTCCTTCCCTACCATACCCTCGGCCAACACAAATGGCAGATGCTGGGGATCGATTATGAACTAGGTCCGGTCCAACCACCCCAACCCCATCGTTTGATCCAATTAAAACGATATTTACAGGAAAAAAGCGGCAAGAGCGTCCATATTCCCTCCTGATTCCCCCATGTTTCCCGTTAGATTTTATCTTGTCTAATACAACTTAAGAATTCTTCCCCTGGAAATCCCAGGCGTGTGCCGAGGTACCATCGTCAGGTTTCTTTCATATGATACATTGACTATTTCATATGGGAGGAATTGATTTGTTCGGGTTATCAATGGTCAATATGGTACGCCGCCATCCCCACAAAATAGATAAAGCACTTAGGAACGCAATGGTGGACATGTATCAGCCTTTCCGACGGGTACCCTGTTTTTTACACGCTCCTCTGGAGAGCCTGCTCAAGAGAACTAAGAAATATGCAGTCATAATAGAATTCGATGACGATCAAAAGAGTTTTAACGGCCATGTTAATGCCGCCCGTACTATCATCGGCAAGCAGCCCCGCTCCCAGATAAAACACCACTATCCCAGCATTCACAGCTGCTCGGCGACCCTGACCCCGGCGGCGTTGGAGAAGCTTCTGGAAGCCAATCCTGGCATTAAAAAGATTCATTCCGACCGGGAGATGCGAGCGCTGCTGGACGTAGCCCGACCTTCCGTAAATGCTGACTTGCCGACCATACAAAACGTCACCGGTAAAGGGGTGACCATTGCCATCGTCGATACCGGAATATATCCGCATAAAGATTTGGCCGGACGCATCAAGGGTTTCCAGGATCTAACCGGTTCCAAAAATTCCCCCTATGACGATAACGGGCACGGAACCCATTGTGCGGGGGATGCAGCCGGTGATGGCGCGGCCTCAAATGGTAAATACAAGGGGCTGGCTCCCAAATCCGAGGTGGTTGGAGTCAAGGTTCTAAACAAAACAGGATCGGGATCTTTGTCCAATGTCATGGCTGGAGTGCAATGGTGTATTGACAATCAGAAACGGTATGATATCGATATAATGAGTATGTCGCTGGGGGGGCAGGCTGTCGGTCCAACCACTGAAGACCCTATGGTTAGAATCGTAGAAAAAGCCTGGGATAAGGGAATAGTAGTTCTGGTAGCCGCCGGCAACGAAGGCCCAGATGCACATACTATATCGAGCCCCGGCATAAGTCCCAAAGTAATCACCGTTGGGGCCATGGATGATAAAAACACCTATTCACGCCGTGATGACCAGGTCGCTCCATTTTCCAGCAGGGGACCTACCATCGACGGCGTGAGTAAACCGGACATTTTAGCCCCCGGAGTCAACATTGTTTCCCTGAGGTCGCCCAATTCCTATTTGGATAAGCGGCTAAAAGAGAGCCGTGTCGGTACCGAATATCTAGCCATGTCCGGCACCTCCATGGCCACTCCCATCTGCGCCGGGATGGCCGCCCTAATATTGGAGACCCACCCGGAGTTAAGCCCTGATCAGGTCAAAGAGCGGCTCTTGAACACGGCAGAAGATTGGAAACTGCCGGCAGACACGCAGGGTAAAGGATACGGCGACGCCGAGAAGGCGGTCACCATGCCATAACAACCCATCAAATAAGCGTTTATTTAGGTGGTAACTGCTGCAAAAATCGCAGGTTAGACTCGAAGTAATCCAAGTCAACCTGCGATACAAGCGTCTATTCAACTATAAAAACATTTCCCTGGAAGAATGACGTTACTACAGTCGAGGCAGTTGTCTATTCCTTCTTTTGAACCATCATGGTAGTCTCGTATTCGATCACCTGCTGCCCATTCTGGTTGAAAGCCTTATTTCTGTAGACGAATAAATTCATCTTGGGGTTCTTGGTGGGGCGGAAATCGATAACCTCACCCTCGGAACTCAGGGTATCGCCAAACATCACCGGAGCGGTGAGTTTCATATTGTTTACCCCCACATAAGCATAGATCTCGTAGCCTACATCGGCCAGCATGTATGCAATATTGTCGGCATTATGGAGCAGGCCATCGGCGACCGTGAAGATTAACGGACCGGCCAGCGAGCGCTCTTTGAACCAGGTCGTCTTACCATATTCCGAATTGCTGTGGATGGCCATATTGAACCAGTTGAGTTGATGCAGCATGGAAAAGTCCCCCACATCGAGGGTCCGGCTGACCCGGCCAGGAATTTTGGTACCCACTGCTAAACTACCCATTATCCGACTCCTCCTTTTTATCGCGTATTTATCTTCATAATCCCCCTGGGGATAATGACCGTTTACTAATACCCGGTTTTAACAACCTAGCGGAGTGCCGCGCCTGCAATAATCATACGTTGGGCTTCGGATGTGCCTTCACCGATCTCGGTGATCTTAGCGTCACGATAGAGTCTTTCAGCTTTGGATCCCTTGATATATCCATAGCCACCTTGAATCTGAACCGCTTTGGAAGTGTGCTTGACCGCACATTCAGAACAAAACAGCTTGGCCTTGGAAGCGGCCAGGCTGAAAGGCTGACCCTGATCTTTCACCCAGGCGGCATATAAATACAGGAAACGAGCTGCATCGATATCAGTTGACATATCAGCGATAAACCACTGAATGGCCTGTTGGCTGCTGATCGGTTTCTTGAACTGGACCCGGGCTTTTGAATAGCGGACCGACTCGTCCAGGCAAGCCTGGGCTATGCCGGTGGTCATGGCTGCCATACCGATACGGCCGGCGTCAAGGGCGCTCATCGCGATTTTAAAGCCTTCCCCTTCCTTGCCAAGCAGGCAATCGGCCGGCACGACACAGTCTTTGAACAATACTTCCGAGGTCTGGGATGCTCGGATGCCCATCTTCTCAAAATGCTCGCCCAGAACTAGACCTGGGGTGCCTTTGGGAATAAGGAAGGCACTCATGCCCTTAGGACCGGCGTCTTTATTTGTATAGGCAAAAGCAACGAATACATCGGCCATGATAGCATTGGTGATAAAGGTCTTGGCTCCGTTAAGGATATAGGCATCGCCTTCCTTGAAAGCCGTAGTGGTCGCTGCGCTCACATCTGTACCAGCCCCGGGCTCGGTCAGCGTAAACGCTCCCACATATTTTCCGGAGGCCAAACCCGGCAGCCACTTTTTCTTCTGTTCTTCGTTGGCGAAGGTGATGATAGGATGTCCGACCAAACCATAGCTATATCCATGCAGAAATCCGGTGGCCGGGCAGGCGCGGGCAATTTCCTCCGTGACCAGCATGGAGGTGACGAAACTTTGTCCCCCTCCTCCGTATTCGGAAGGATACGAGATACCCATCATGCCAAGTTCCCCTAGTTTGGCGAAAACCTCATAGGGGTAAAGGCTTTTTTCATCCAGTTCCCCGGCGATGGGTTCTATGTACTCCAAAGCAAACTCTCGGGCACTGGCCCTTATCAACTCCTGTTCTTCCGATAGCTTGAAATCCATACACACACCTCTTTCTTTTTCAATCTGAAAACCCCAACATTACCTTTCCATGGATAAAACTCGGGCAGAGGTAAAACTATCGACCAATCTCAGTCTACCATGCTATTTGTTGCTTATCTACTTCAAAATTCACACATTTTTCTTGATGTGAATAACCAATAAGTACCAATGCGGATTGGCTAACATACAATGGTGCTAAAACTAGGATTTACAGTGGCAATCCGGCAAGGGATCCAACGACAAAGGACCCGTTAGGGTCCTCGTAGTCGTCTTTTGTAGTTATAAGGCGGGAGCGGAACCTAGAATCCGCTGCTAAGCTCGATGTTGCGCCGATAAGGCGAGAACAAATGCTGCATGATCATATGCTGCTGCAGCTTGGTTATGGATTCGAATTTGACCGCAACCAGGTATTCATTATCCCGAACATCGTTCCGGACCACCACCCCCAAAACGGTAGTATTTATATTTATACTTTCCGTTTCCAGGGGGATATCAAACACCAAGTGGCTATGCACAGGTATCTCCATCGGATAGATGAAACTCAAACCCGAGCCGCTGAGGTCATTCAATTTCACAATCGAGGTTGGCCGTAAGCTCTCCCAATTATCTAATTCCTCCGGTTTCACCTGCTGCCATTTCACCGGCATCGAAGTCTTGACCCGGAAGAAACTGCGCCGATCCGATACAGTCATGGCTGGGGGCTTGCCCAACTCCCAACAAACCGTGTCCTTGATCAGCTTTTCCCCCAGTACCGGTGATTCAAAGGTATAATGAGCATCATAACATCCGACCCAAATTTCCAATGACTTCCCGATATAGTCATCGATTTGCCGATCCGCCGGTGTCTTGACCAAAAAGCTGTCATCCCTATTTAAGTAAACATGGGTTGCCAGGATCATATTCTCATTATCATTTCTGAACAAAATCTCAACCTTTCGCCCATCCTGCAATACTTCATACGGCTTCATTGCTAATCCCCGCTTCCCTATATATGGCTAATATCCTTATCAATTAATACGCCAAGTTGGCTGCAATTTGATGGATTAGCAGGTTATTTAGTTATGGTGCCCGATCAAGATATGCAGACGCGAAATTCAGATTGTCCCCAGAGCCGCCCGCAGATAGACTAATCCACCCGCTTATCACCAAAAAAGAACAGGGCCACGGTTCCCGGCCCGGTATGGGCCCCGACCACAGCACCAACGCTATTTATCATAACCTTGCCATTAAGTGACAAGAATTTGCCCTCTATCAAATCCGCTACCTTGCGGGCATCTTCATAGCAGGCTGAATTGGAGATAAAGCATTTGCCGGTATAATCGATCCCGTCCTGCGCATGCGCCTCCATCATGTTCACAAGCTCGCTTATAACCTGCTTTTTCCCGCGGATCTTTTTGCGGGGAATTAGCTTGCCATCAAAACTCATGTTCATCAACGGACAAATGTTGAGCATTCCCCCCACCACCGCAGATGCTGCCGATATGCGTCCGCCCCGCTTATAATGGGTAAGATCCGTCGAGAAAAACCAATGATGCAGATAAAGCTTGTTTTCCTCCAGCCATTCATACACCTCTTCAATTGTTTTTCCGTCATCCCTCATGTCCGCTGCCATGTCTGTAAGCAGCCCATACCCTGAGGATGCTCCCAAGGAGTCTACAATAAAGATTTTTCTTTCTGGATACATAGATATGATTTGCTCTCGGGCAATGGTGGCGGTATTATAAGAACCCGATAATCCAGAAGAAAAGGAAATGTGCAGGATGTCCTTCCCTTCATCTAAAATGGATTCGAACAACTCCAAATACTGGGCAATATTCACCTGTGAGGTGGTAGGCATCGAGCCGGCCGCAATTCTCCCATAGAATTCCGATAAAGATATGGTTTGGCCCAAATCATCCAGGTATTCTTTCCCATCCAACACATAATGAAAGCATAGAAACGGAATATTCCTTTTTCTAAAATACTCGTACGGCATATCTGCTGTTGAACAACATGTCAAAACATAATTACCCATAATCGCAACACCACCCCTATTATCCACTCCACTCATTTGGCCAAAATCAACTGCAGTTGTCTCACTTAGAGAAAACAGGTCTAAAATGCAAATATCCTGCCAAAAGGTTTCTCCCCATTCTAATATTACCACTATAAATGACTATGTCTATACATCGCCCTAAATGCCTGACAAAATCGCGTCCGCGCCCATATGCGGAAACACCGTCTTCGCATCAGACCACATCATCGAGCAGGAGTACTTGAGTTCGGCAGGCATAGCCCGGGCAATCTGCGCCGAAGTTGCCACATAATTCAGCCCAATATCTTAAACGCATAGGCTAACGGAATTGGGGTCGTTCAAAAATTGAGGGTAGCTCTATTCTGATGCTCTAATTTAAAATAAAGCAGTCCCAGATAGATGTTATCGAAGCAGGATTCCACTTGGGGGTGAGTTCTTACGCATGTTTTCCAAGACTTGACAACCGTTTTTCAAAATCGGCCTTAAACGATAGAATAGCATCGATATTTACAGCAAAATCATGGTCACTAATATTAAAATTAGTCACAAACTCGCCCGATCTCTCGCGAACCATAATTGTCGAACGAATGTTGTCTCCAATTGCGTCCTGAACAACCGCATCACCATAAAAATACCAGTTGGTTTCAGTAGGGGCATTTGCAGCGTCCCCGGATAAGTCATTTTCGATTATTCCGCACAGTTCAACCATTAAAGCCTCATCCAGTTTGATTTCTTTCCCGTACTCACCGTCAGCGGAGATATTGGCATATCCATACCAAATATTCCTGCTCCTCAACTGTCCATCATCTGATGTGAATGTTTCATCAAATAGAACTTCCATTTTCGTTATCCTCCCTTCAAATAAAGGCAACAGACAACATTTCCTTAACAGGAGGGTTAGTTCACACCGGCAATATTATTTTATTATACTACACGAAATTTCTTAATCTCGCGAAATCAGCGACTTGCTATTAAAGATAAAAGTCTACTTGCCTTCTTCTGTTAATATTTCAACGGAATCACCGACTCTAACCCAGCCAGATTCTAAAACCCTTGTGAAAATTCCTTCAACCGGCATTACACATGAACCAACCTGCTTTTTAATAGCACAACCTTGATTATGGCATTCTTTACCGATTTGTGTTACTTCCAATATTGCTTCACCAACTTTTAACCGTGTTAATAATGGGAGAGTGGCCACATCAAGCCCCCCAACAGTTATGTTTTCAGCAAAAACTCCATAATCAAGTCCAATTGCTCCCATTGCATGCATCTTCTCAAAACTTGAAAGTGAAAGAAGACTAACCTGGCGATGCCAATCTCCACTGTGAGCATCTGTTTCCAGGCCATAATTTTGTTTTAAAAAAGCTTCCCCTACATTATGTTTGATCTCTCCGCGTTTAGAAGAAACATTAACTGCTAGAACCTGTCCTGTCATACTATATCCCCCTTTATATCCACGTCATTATTATAATACCAATAGAAATAATAGATATTCTCTAATTAGGTGTCAACTGGTCTTATCAGGAATAGCCTCATGATCAGTTAGCCAATCAAGAAAATACCTATGATTTTCCAATAACCAATTTAACCCTTAGAATAAGAAACACGACAGGAAATATTCCTGCCGCGTTGTTGTTTCTGGTCGTCGATTAACTTATTTGAGTTCATCCAGATCATAGGGTGTTTCCTGGTAAACATGATAATTCAGCCAATTGGCAAACAGCAGGTTGGCATGGCTGCGCCACTTGACCAGCGGCGGTTTGGTCGGGTCATCGTCAGGGTAATAGTTGCGGGGTACCTTGATATCCATGCCTTTGGAGATGTCGCGGTCGTATTCCGACTTCAAGCTTAATGCATCATATTCGGAATGACCGGTTACAAATATCAGGCGTCCGTCCTTTGAGGAAACGATATATACCCCTGCCTCGGGAGATTCAGCCAGTACCTCTAAATCCTCCACTTTGTCAATATCTTCGCGTCTCACCTCCGTGTGCCTTGAATGGGGCACATAGAAGTCATCGTCAAATCCCCGCAACAGCGGAATATTCTTGCGGGTGCAGGTGTGGCTGAACACACCAAACATTTTTTCCTCCAGGAGGTACTTGGGCACGCCGTAGTGGTGGTAAAGACCAGCCTGAGCACCTACACAAATATGAAGCGTTGAAAACACATTATGCCGGGTCCAGTCCATTATCTCGGTAAGCTCATCCCAATAATTGAACTCCTCGTATTCCAATTGCTCCACCGGCGCCCCGGTTATGATCATCCCGTCAAATCTGTGGTCTTTGATTTCCGAAAACGTATGATAAAAGTTTTCCAGGTGTTCTTCCGGAGTAGTCTTGGAAATATGGCTTTCTGGGCGTAATAGCACAATCTCCAACTGTAATGGTGTATTACTAAGTAACCGCAGCAATTGAGTTTCGGTTACACTCTTGACTGGCATCAGGTTTAAGATGACTATCCGCAAAGGTCTTATATCCTGGGTAAATGCGCGGTGTTCACCCATGACAAAGATGTTCTCGCTTTTCAGTGTTTCAGCAGCAGGAAGATTATCCGGAATTTTTACAGGCATTCTCTCACCCCTCTTGGTTAAACTAACTTACACTTCTCTAAAGCCTGATCAAGGTCGAAAATCAAGTCTTCCACATCTTCTATCCCAATCGACAGCCGGATTTGGTCAGGGGTAACCCCGGCTGCAACCAATTCTTCACCGGAAAGCTGCGAATGAGTAGTGCTGGCCGGGTGAATAACCAGGGATTTGGCATCGGCCACATTGGCGAGGTGGGAGAATATCTCCAAGCTTTCTATAAACTTAATACCTGCATCAATGCCACCTTTTATCCCAAATGTGAATATGGACCCTGAACCTTTGGGCAGGTATTTCTGCGCCAGGTCATAGTATTTACTGCCCGGCAGACTAGGATAGTTTACCCAGCTGACCTGGGGATGGTTTTGCAGGTGTTGCGCTATGATCTTAGCGTTGGCAACATGCCTCTCTACTCGTAATGATAGGGTTTCAAGTCCCTGTATCAGCAGGAAGGCATTGAATGGGCTGATACATGCACCAGTATTTCTCAGCAGCCCTACCCTGGCTTTGGTGATATAGGCAGCAGCCCCAACATCGGCTACATATCTCATCCCATGGTAACTGGGATCCGGTTCGGTCAATCCCGGGAATTTTCCGCTGCCCGCCCAGTCAAACTTACCTGAATCAACAATGATACCTCCGATAGAGGTCCCATGTCCGCCAATGAATTTGGTAGCCGAATGAACCACAATATCAGCCCCGAACTCTATCGGTTTTAGAAGATATGGAGTGCCAAAGGTATTGTCAATTATTAATGGAATGCCATTGTCATGTGCTATTTCCGCTACAGCCTCGATATCAATTAGATTGATGCCCGGGTTACCAATGCTCTCAATGTAGAGGGCTTTGGTTTTATCGTTAATGGCGTTGCGAAAATTTTCAGGATCGTCGGGGTCCACGAAATGGACCTTTATCCCGAAAGTCTTGAAGGTCTCCGCAAACATATTATATGTACCGCCATACAAAGTACTGGCTGATACAATTTCGTCGCCGGCGGACGCGATGTTCAAAATAGCATACATAATTGCCGCCGAACCGGAAGCGGTGGCCAATCCGGCGACTCCACCCTCGAGCGCTGCCACCCTCTGTTCAAAAACATCAGTAGTCGGATTCATGATTCGAGTATATATGTTGCCCGATTCTTTCAAGGCAAACAAATCAGCCGCATGCTGAACGTCTCTGAATACATAAGAGGTAGTCTGGTAAATAGGAACCGCCTGCGCTCCTGTGGTGGGATCAGCTACCTGCCCGGCGTGGACCTGAAGGGTATCAAATTTCCATTTTGTTTGGCTCATTTACTCATCCCCTAAATATTTATTATTCCTAGTGATTTAATAGACTATTAATGCGCACTTTTTGCGAAAATATTTAAGTATCATTCGTCTGAATAAGAGTTCAGCAGACTATGGTAGTCCATAGTTGGGGTGTTAGTATTGGGCAACCGATGATGTCGACTACATCAAAGTCCCCTGGGCTATGGGTGACCTGACGATCCATTCCATGACCCTTGATACGCACCTAATTCCTGTAGGCATCTGCATCAAATACCACCCCCGTTTCACTTTCTCTACATCCCTACCTTTTCAATGGGAATAGTAATATAATATATTAAGCCACGAATAAAAACAACCAACCGATAAAATTCTCCGCGACACAAACATAAAGACTATCTTTGGCCTTGCAGTGTCCGACTGGCGTTCAATACTGCCAACAATGTTACCCCCACGTCAGCAAAAACAGCTTCCCAGATATTGGCCAGGCCGATGGTACCAAGCAAGATGAAGAAGGCCTTGACTGCTAATGCCATAAAGATATTTTGCCGAACAATCTGTCGGGTTCTTCTGGCGATTTCTACCGCACTTGCCAGCTTGGAGGGAGCGTCCTCCATTAGAACCACATCTGCGGCTTCGATTACCGCATCACTGCCCAATCCACCCATTGCCACTCCAATGTCAGCCCGCATAATAACGGGTGCATCATTAATGCCGTCACCAACAAACACCAGTTTTTGTTTATCTCGATGCTTTATCTCCTTTTCCAATTCTTCAACCATTTGAACCTTATCTTCCGGCAGTAATTCCGCAAAATAGGTGTCGATACCTATTTCCTGGCTGATCTTCTCAACAACCGTTTTATCGTCACCGGAAAGCATTACGGTTTTTCTGATCCCCAGCTGCTTCAACCGGGAGATGGCTTCTTTTGCATCAGGTTTCAATTCATCTGATATGACTATATATCCGGCATATACTCCATCAATGGCTACATATACAATGGTTCCGGTAACATCACAATCCTCATGGATTAAGTTTTCCTTGTGCATCAGCCGGTCATTTCCCACCAGGACCCGGCGCCCATTTACAATGGCGCTGATTCCATGGGCCGGGATCTCATGATACTCCTGAACCTGATCGTCTGATATTTCTTGCCCAGTCTTCTCCTTATAGGCAGCAAAGATTGACTGGGCAATCGGGTGATTGCTGTATATTTCCGCTCCAGCCGCTGCCGACAGGATTTCTTCCGGGGTAATGTGGTTTCTGGCCACTATTTCGGTTACTCGAAAAACCCCTTTAGTCAAAGTGCCCGTCTTATCAAAAACAACTGTATCCAATTCGGCCAAGGCATCGATATAGTTGGCTCCCTTAACCAGGATTCCTTTTTTGGACGCGGCTCCAATTCCACCGAAATAACCCAGGG
>JAKJCH010000030.1:12596-12827 GCA_022706565.1 Bacillota bacterium
CTGCTGCTCCAACCACGATAGGAGTATAGAAGTTAGCAAATTTGGTAATGAACTGTTCCGTGGGAGCTTTTCTCTCACTGGCCTTTTCAACCAATTCCATGATCCTGGCCACTGAAGAATCTTTAAATGGTTTGGAAACCCGGACCGTGAGAAGCCCCTGACCATTAATCATTCCGGATAATATTTTCTCACCTTTTTCAACTTTTCGAGGAACAGATTCGCCGGTTAAAG
>JAKJCH010000031.1:0-4660 GCA_022706565.1 Bacillota bacterium
TTCTCTTCATCCTGGGTCAGCCGGTAAAGGTTATTGATAACGACGCTGGCCCTGGTTATGTCGGTCTCTACCAGAATATTAAAGACGCCGAATATATACTCAGTCTTCGCTTTGGCATCCCGATATTTCTCTTCATAAATCCTCGACATCTTTTCTGGATTGAGAGTTATTTCCCGCAGTGGGGGTTCGGTTTTATCGCTGCCCTGCAGGTCGTCGATCACCACATCTGCGTCGCTCCTGATGCCGTGCGTGTTCAGCATCTTGTCAATAGAATCGGCCTCCACCCCGACATACTCCAGCAGCTGGCGGCAAGTATCGTAACTGGGGTTTTTAATTAGGCCCCTTTCCAACTGTGATACATATGTGGGCGCTTTGCCCACCTGTTTGGATAAACCCTTCGAAGATATGCGCGCCTTTTCCCGCAATTGTCTTAAGGTCTGCCCGAATGCCACTCCGCCCATACTGTCCCACCCTCAATCAGAACTATAGATTCCTGCGCCGCTCGGTCCGGAAGGAATATCCTCTGGAATCCGGCGGGGCATTGATGCTGTGGCCGCATAAGCCTCTGCAGCCGGCATACTGCACATTTTTACCCGGTCCTTTGTGGTTTGCCTAGCCCACGCTGGTTTTTTGTCTGTAAATTTTTGGAATCTCATCAGAATCAGTATACCCCGCACCGTTTTGGATGACAACTGCTTAACCAATTATTTACCGGATGGGGACCGGTTTATTTAGCATGGCAAATCGACACGAAGCATATGGGAAAAATTACTAAGCATCAGAATGTCATCTTAATGTCACGAGATTAATATAATGTATCACCAGCATAGCAAAGCACAAAAGCCAAGGAAGTTTTATCTAGATAATGTGAGTTGTGCTGTACGCCCAGGGTGTTGTGACGCATGGAGAGAGGAGGAAAGGTGGTGGAAGGTTTAATAGTCGCCTTTGCTATTATGGTGTCGCTGATAACTGGAATGGTGAGCGTAATATACGTTTTTCAGAGGATTTACCTGGAGGCAGATGATTTGGAGTCCAATATGGCATGCGGAAGGAGGGGTAACCGTGACTGAGATGCAACAGGTCTTTTTACTCTATGTATTGATCTACTACGTCGTTAAAATCGGGATATTCGCAGCGTTTTACGTGACCCTGATCATGGTGGAAAAACACGCCCGCCAGCGAAAAGCGCAGGTGGATGCCTTGTTCCAGAAGCGCCGGGCTGAGGAGAAGGAAAGATGGAAAGTGGCCTATCGTCTTTATGACCAGCAGAAATCCGCCGAACCGGGCATGGAAGCCGATGCCACATCGATGAAGGTCCCCAGCAGCATGGTGACGTTGATTCACAACACGGGTCGGCGTCCGACCAGGAAGCTGCCGCGCCGCGGAAGCTACTACCGAAACAATCGCATGGTCAGCGGGTTATAAATACGATTTCGATCTTAAGCAGATCATCCAGTGTCCCTACGGTGGGTTGGGAGTGAAACGAGTGGGAGTTGGCACGAAAGGAGGAGGGAAAATGTCTATTATAGCGATAGGAGCGGCTCTGGCGGTTTCAATCGCCGGTCTTGGCGGAGGCCTGGGTATGGGCCTGGTCGGTGGGAAGGCAATTGCAACGATCGGCAGACGCCCCGAAATGGCTGGAGGCATCAGAACGTTAATGTTTATTACCCTGGCCTTCATCGAAACCTTGACTATCTATGGATTGCTGATCTCTTTCATGTTGATCGGAAAAATGTGAGCCTGGCGGGAATTAGGTGATTATAGTCCAATGGCAGCCGGTTATTGCTTGACCAAGGGCGGTAGGGGCTATCGCCCTTGAACATCTTACCTGCAGGGTGTCTTCGCCTCATATTTTCGGCTGGTTTTCTCATGCTACATGCTACGCTTGCGGGGATATTGACTGAGGAGATGGAAGAATGAGTGGGATCGCATTTGGAAAAACCCTAAAATACTTGCGGGAGAAGGCTAGAATCCCGTCGAAGAGTCTGTCGATGCAGGCAGGAAAAGCGGCTACCTATGTTTCGCAGTTGGAAAGGGGGCTGATCAAGAATCCCAACTATGACACCTGCTATAGGTTGCTGGAGCTCATCGGGCTGGAGCATGATGCTATCGAAAAGGTGCTGCGCCGGCATGGTCTGGTCAACAGGTCCAACATCTTCATCGATGCTGTCGAGGGTATGAGCAGACCTGGGCCCGGGTACAAAGGTAACATCCACAAAACGGAAATCAACTCCAGAATCTATGATGAAAAATACAGGGATACCAAAGACAAGAACTACAGTATCCTATGCGTTTTGGATACGCTGGCAGACACTGATATCACCAGGGGCAGTCTGGTCATCAATAACATTTACAACCTGACCCAGGATGAGGATAATCTGGACTTCCTGTGTGATCTTTTTACAATCGATTACGCCCAGTTGTCACCGGAAGTGAAGGCCGAAATCCTGGTGAAACTGAGCAGAATACTGCGGGGCAGCAAAGAGGGTCCCAGCTTCAGGATTTGGGCCGCCAAAAACCAAAAACCGGCAGGGGGATGACAGTTCATATCGCTTCGAAATCCGCTTGATTTCCTATGTATGGATCGTCTCCCCCGCCGGGCGGTCCAATTACCTACGGGTCATTTACCTCCTGGTCTATTTATCCACTGGTTCATTTGCCTCTTGCTCCATTCACCCGTATTCCCTTCACCTCCGGGTCCACTCACCTCCGGGTCCATTTACCTCCTGGTCCATTCACCTCCTGGTCGATTCACCCCCTGATCCTACACCTGCGAGCAGGATCGTTGTTACCAATATGACCGAGGATATGCTGGCGCGGCTTGATGAAATAGAATTCGACTATGCTGCCGACGGCAAGACCCTTGAACTACCCTAAGGACCGAGGCACGGTGACGGTTCTTTTGCCCCCGTTTGCGTCGGCACCTCCGAGGCAGGGGGTTGATTTTTATGTTTCGGTTTGCCCTGTCTTCGGCGCGTCCCACTACGTTATCAGGAAATTTTTTCTATTCCTTTTTCCTTCCGTCTGTTTCCGTTCAGGCAAATCCTTCTTTAGAATAGTCGCGATCCAAGATGAACAAAATAAAGTGTACTAAAAAAAGGAGGTAGATTGAGTGGATCAGAAGACTCGCTTGGAATCGGTAATCTCCCATGTGAACATGGCTAAAAGGGACCTGGAGAACTTCACCAAATCGGGAATGAGCCAGAAATCCCAGTCCGAATTGGATTTGGCCTACAATTCCCTGAACGATTGCATCAATCACTGCCACAGCGCTATTCAGAGTATCTAACGTTATAATAAAAATAAGAAGAAGGACCGGCATTCCCGGTCCTTCTTTTGCGTGTAGGTACACTAGCGCGCATTTGATGAGCTGGATTGGTAAAAAAGATGATTAAACTACGGTTCCCTGTGTTTGATGCAACGCAAAGAACCGGGGCAAACAACCGTCCCCATGCCCCGTTTGTTAGCGGAGGGGCATGCGCACTCGTTCCGGGTTCAGGCGATAGCCGCGTTTCCTGCGCACCGCTTGGCGGGATTTAAAGAACCAGCGCAGACCGAATGCAATCCCTACCAGCACCAGCAACGTCTTTATTCCAATCGAAAATATGTTAAGTGCTACGCTGCCCGCCGAGACTCTCACCGGGATCTCCACCAGCGCCGTACCCAAGTCACTATACATCAGATTGCTGCCACCGCCTATCTGCATATGCACTTGCAGCTGGGCAGTAGGCTCACCGGGATTCAGCAAGGTGTAATCGACCCTAACATCGGACGGCGAGATGTTCTTGTGCAGCAACCGGGCAATGTTAATTTCCTGCACCTGCCGATCGGCATCTTCGAGCAATTTGGTCTCACCCGAAGTCCCGTCCAGGTTGGCAGCGGTCACCGCTGGCATGATTATGGAGGATTCATTGAACTGGTTGAAACCGTAATCCAGCAAAGCTGCTGTATCCGTATATACAGCCTGGTTGAGGCTGCGAATGGCCACCACGATCAATTCCCGTTCCCCTCTCTGGGCCAGCGTGACCAGAGTGTTGCCGGAGGCCCGGGTGTAGCCGGTTTTCCCGCCAATCACCCCGTCATATTCGTAGCGCCCGGAGCCGAACATCTTGTGTTCCGCCCACAGATAGCGGGTCTCAACCTGTTTGTTGGTTGGGGCTATCACATAATGCGATGTCCCAAAAATCCTGCGAAATTGCGGATTTTGGACAGCAGCCTGAGTTATCATAGCCATATCGTAGGCGGTGGTCAAATGCCGGGGATCGGAAAGGCCGTTGGCATTGGCAAAGGTAGTATTCAGGGCGCCGGCCTCGACTGCCCGTTTATTCATGAGCTCCACAAATGCTGTAACGCTGCCGCTGATATGCTCGGCGATGCCGTTGCAGGCCTCATTGGCCGATGGCAGCATGGCAGCCATAAGGGCTTGTTCCATGCTGATTTGCTCGCCTTCATCCAGGGCGATATGCGAGGCGCCCAGTTCGATGCTGAATACCGCATCGTGGGACATGGTGACGGTTTCATCCAGATCGGCATTCTCCACCCCCAACAAAACGGTCATAATCTTGGTTATGGAGGCCGGATAGAGGCGCTCATGCATGTTTTTCTCGAATAGAATCTGGCCGGTTCGCGCATCCATAAGAACCGCTGCTTCCGATTCGAT
>JAKJCH010000031.1:4691-5061 GCA_022706565.1 Bacillota bacterium
GGCCGGGAGAACGTTCACTATCATAAAGAAGACTGCTAACACAGCGGTCAAATATTTTCTCAATTGATGGTCCCCTTCGAAGAATATGATTTGAAATATGAAATGATTTAATTGCCGGGCGGACAAACCCAATGATATGATCCTACTACTATATTCCTATACCGGGCGTCCTAAATGTGCCTGTCTTAAATGTCTATGAGCCAAATGATCTTTTTATAACCAGTATATTAATTCCATCGCCAGCCCGAAATTCCTGCCTAAATACCGAATATATTATAATTTTCGATGTCTATCGCGACAATAAAAAAGTCGATTAAATTCGCCTAAACATATATTTAGTCGTCCTTTGTTGTATTTATATTAGTGCATT
>JAKJCH010000031.1:5071-11933 GCA_022706565.1 Bacillota bacterium
CTGATAGCCCATCTGTACGCGCCCGGCGAAACATTTCGGTTCAATTTATCAAATGTTTATTCTTACTCAACAAACATTGGGTCCAGCAATATTGCTTCATCGACGTCAAACAGATATAGGTAGCTTGCTTTCACTGTTTGCCCCAAGATCCTCTCCAGGGCTGTCTTATATAGTTGAAGCTGCAGATGATACCGGGCAATTATCTCTTCCTTATTTGATGGGGTCACCCGGTCGCTCTTGTAATCCACCAGCACCAATTCATCGCCTTCGCGGAAGTACAGGTCAATGACCCCCTGCAGGAGCAGTTGTTCGCTGCCAGACGGCAGTTCCGGGAATACTTCAGCCGCATCGAGCAGAAGGTTGAAAGGGACTTCCCGTTCGGCTTGATCCGCTGCCAGTACCCTTTGTCCCAGGGGCGACATGAAGAAATTCAGTATTTTATCCTGGTCGACCGCTGCCGCCTCTTCCGGTAAAAGGATTTCCCGTTCCACCAGTTCTTCGACTTGCCGCTCTATTTCGGCCAGGCTGCTAACCCTGGAAAAATCAAGCTGCTGCATGACTGTATGCAGGATGACCCCGCGGGCTGCCCCGCTCAGGACCGCCTCCCCGCGCCCCGCAGCCACCGCCATGAACCGGGGTTCGCCTATAACCGCTTGCAACAACTTGGGGCCTGTCCCCAAGTTATCAAGCAGTTCCTGGACCTGGCTGACCGCTACTTTGGAGGGGATGTTGATGGCGGCGGCATTGGGGTACTGCCAATCCAGGCGGGCCCAGATACAATCCCGGAGCTCCGAGCTCTCTGGCCCGGCTGGCTCCCGCAGCCACTCGTCCAGACCTGACGAGGCCTGGGCGGCCGCCTGAGCCATCCCCGTCCGGGAACGGTCCATGATCTGGATCCGCCATTGGTATCCGCTCCCATCCTCACCCGCTGAATGACTAGTACCCGAGTCAAATGCGCGCCCGACGCCGCCATCATCATGCTTTTCTGTACCCGTCCCCTGCCCTTCCTGAAGCTCCCCGCTCTCATCCTCACCCGCTGGCTCGCGGGCCGGATCATATTCACGCAGCGGTACCCCGTCGGGGTGCTGCACCACTACTGCCCCCATCCAGTCCAACAGGCTTTGAGCCTTGGACAATTGGAACGGGCTGACACCTTTGTTCCACCGTTTTACCCGCTGGCCCAGGTCGCTGACGGTGCCGACCAGGATCAGCTTATCGCGGGGACGGGTCAAGGCCACATAGAGGATACGCATCTCCTCGGCCAGATTTTCAGCCCGGATGCGGCTGGCCAGGGCGGTTCGGGCGATGGTGTCCCGGGTCACCCGCAGATCCGGGTCCACGTATTTTGGCCCTATGCCCAGATCCTTGTGGAACATGACCCGGGCGCGGATGTCGCTGAGATTGAATTGGCGACC
This sequence comes from Bacillota bacterium, assembly GCA_022706565.1. Classification (GTDB taxonomy): domain Bacteria; phylum Bacillota; class Syntrophomonadia; order Syntrophomonadales; family Syntrophomonadaceae; genus PHAA01. The sequence goes on from JAKJCH010000031.1 coordinate 6,487, forward strand.
CAGCCCGGCCACGATGACCACCGGAAACTCCAAGCCCTTGCTTTTGTGGATGCTCATAATGCGGACTACATCTTCTGCCTCACCGAGGATCTTGGCCATTCCCAGGTCACTGCTGCTGGACTCCAGTTTCTCGATAAATTTCAGAAAGTGAAACAAGCCCTGCAACGAGGTGGTTTGATACTGCTGGGCCCTTTCCAGCAGTATTTTCAGATTGGCCTGGCGCTGCCTTCCCCCGGGCATGGCCCCGGCATAGTGCAGGTAACCGGTCTCCAGCAGCAGCTGCCAGATAAGCTCATCCATGGGCAGGAAACGGGCCGCCTCCTTCCACCTGTCAAGCTTCTCGATAAAGGCACTTAGTTTCCCTCGTAATGGTTCACTCCCCGACTCCAGGTAATCTTCCACCGCTTTATAATAATTACCAGCCCCACTGCCGGCTCTGATGTCAATAAGCTCCTCCACCGAGAATTTACCGATCGGGGAGCGCATCACACTCAGCAGCGGTATGTCCTGCCGTTTGTTGTCGATCAAGTGGAGCAGGTTGATAAAGATCTTCATCTCAGAGGTCTCGAAATAGCCGCGGTCCACATCGGCATAAACCGGGATGCCAGCTGCCATCAAGGTTTCATAATAGGTTTCCGCCTGCCCGCGAGTGGCCCGCATCAGCACCACCATGTCGCGGTACTCCAGCGGGCGCCGGCACTGGTTCTTGCTGTCCCAGAACTCCTGCCCGTGCAGTTCCTTGATCCGGGCAGCCACTACCTGGGCTTCAAATTCAATATCACCCGGTTCTTCTTCCAGATCCTCCAAAGCGGGTCTGTCTGCCTCTTCTTCCGGTGGCTCCTCTTCAGCTTCTTCCGGGCTGCCCAAGCCCTGTTTGTCGATCAGGACCAGCTCCACTTGGCTGGTGTTCAGCTCTTCCTCCACATCGGAAGGCATCTGCAGACCATACTCGAGATAAACCTCGGGCAGGTAATCGATCTCCCCGAATTGGCGGCTCATGATCCGGCTGAAAATATGGTTTACCGCATCGATAATAGGCTGCCGGCTGCGGAAATTGGCGCTCAGGTCGATACGCCGGTTGGGGCGCTCTCGGGAATCATGATACGCCTCATATTTCTCCATAAACAGGGAGGGGTCGGCCAGCCGGAAGCGGTAGATACTCTGCTTGACGTCCCCCACCAGGAACAGGTTGTCGTCGCGTTTGATCCGGTTGAGGATGGTCTCCTGGACCAGATTGCTGTCCTGGTATTCATCGACAAAGATATAATCGAACTGGCGGTGGTATTCGGCCGCGGTCAAGGGGTCGGCCAAAATCTCCAGGGCATAATGCTCCAGGTCGTTAAAGTCGGCCAATCCCCGATCGGTTTTGCTTTCCCGGTAACTGTGGTGGAACTTCTCGACCAATCCGGCCAGATAGACCATGCCCGGATACATCGCCTGTAAATCTTGGCAGAACTCTTGCGGCGACATGAACAGGGTTTTGCTGTTCAGTTCCTTGAGCACCTTTTTACCCTGGTCGCGTAAATCTTGTACTTCCTGCTTGAGGGCCGGATCGACATCTCTGCGCGCGGCTGCCAGCCGGCGATGCTCCAGCTGACTCAATTGTTGGTAAAAATCATTGATGCCCCGGCCCAGCGCCGACTGGAGATCTTGTATAATGATGAGGCCATCCTCCAGGGCCTCCAGGTATGACCTGGGTCCTCCCGGAAGGGCCGCTAAACGGGCCGCCTCCTTGAATATCTCTTCCACTCCGGCCAGTTCGATCCGGATCTGTTCCATCAGGCTTTTTACCCAACTGCTCTCACCGAACTGGTGAACATCCAAGTTGAAATCCTCGGCCTTTTGCCGCAGCCATTCCAGGGGTTGGGGCTGGCTCTGGATAAATTCATAGGTACGCAGTACCAGTTCCCGCATTGGGGTGTCATCCCGGCCGCCGGCGTACATCTCCACCAGGTTGAGGAATTCGGGTTCACCTAGTTCATATTCGGCTTCAAACAGTTCCTCCAGCACTTCCAGTTTGAGCAGAGCAACCTCTGTGGCGTCGCCCACCCGAAAGGAGGGACTGATATTTATGATATGAAAATAGCGCCGAACCACATCCAGGCAAAAGGAATGCAGGGTGCTTATGGCGGCGCGATTGAGCAGGCTGATCTGCTGGCGCAGGAAATCTTGATCGGCCCCCTCTTCCTGCATGGCTTCCAGCAGGCAGGAGCTGATCCGGGCCCGCATCTCCCCCGCCGCCGCCTGGGTAAAAGTGACCACCAGCATGCGGTCGATATCAATGCGGTCCTGCCGCACCAATTGGATGATGCGTTCCACCAGCACCGCGGTTTTGCCGGAGCCCGCCGCTGCCGCCACCAGCAGGTTATGGCCCCGGTCGGTAATTGCCTCCAGTTGTTTATCGGTCCAGCGGGTCATGGCTGTCTCCTCCCCGTCCGGCGTATCCGTTCCAGCACCTCTTCGCGGCTGTATCGGGGCAGGACCCGAAAGCGGTTATCGTCCAGGCGCCGGTCGAATTGGCAGATGCCTTGGTAGGAGCAGAAGCGGCAGGCGGTATGCTGCCCAATCTTTACCGGATTGATCCGAACCCGACCGCTGTTGATCTCGCGGCCGATCTGAGTCAGCAATCCCTGTACATGACTGAGCAGGGCCTGCAGATCCTGGGCTGATACCACCGAGGAAGCCCTGGTAAAATCGCCATCCCTTTTTATTCCCGCCGGGATTATTTCCGACGAACCCGTTTCCAAATCCTTGTCCAGGCAGCTGACCAATCTGGTGTCGGCCAGCATCAAGCCTTTCAGTTTAAACTTACGGGCGATCTCCCGCTCCACCGTAGCTATGATATCAGGGTTGGCTTCTATCAGGGGGTCGTCAATCTTAAAATAGAAAACGCAGCCCGGTTGGACTTCGCCTTTGCCCAAACCCTCTGCCCCCGCCATTACCGCCAAGAGGTAGATGATCAACTGCAGCGACAGCCCGTGGTAAACGTCACTCAATTGGAAATCCGCCCGCCCCGATTTATAATCGATTATCTTAACGAAGGTGCCATCCTCGTTCTCCAGCAGGTCCACCCGGTCGATGCGGCCTTCCAGGTACATCTTGCGGCCGTTCCCCAATTCCACTTCGATAGCCGGAAACATCTGCCCGGGACCGAAGCCCACCTCGAAATGGCAGGGCTGGAACTCGCCCTGCTGCAGCTGACGGGTCAGGACCCAAGCTGCTCGGCGGCTGATGCGTTTGAGCCGCTGGGCCAGATGCTGGTAACGGGGACTGCTGATGAATACTCCGTCCCCTTGACTGGGCACCAATCGATCCATCACCTTATCCACTATCCGGTCCGAACTGCATTTGTCCAGGGTCATCCAATCCAGCTGTTCATGACTCAACTCAGCCGCAAAGGAGCTCAGGCAGCTGTGAAAGAGCTCACCGATATCGGGGGCGGCTACTTCATAAACCTTGCGTTCCTGGGGGCGCAGCCCATAACGAATAAAATGGGCGAAGGAGCAATTGACGTACTGCTCGAGCCTGGAAACGCTGGAACGAAGAGGCAGGGTATAAATTCGTTCGGCCAGACCAGGACCGATTCCCTCTATCTGGTTGCGGTGCGACAAAGCCTCCCGGGTCTCCTGCAAGCGCTGCTCCCAGTCGCTGTGGCTTTGATACCACCGAAGCACATCCCTCCACATGGGGTCGACGGGCAGGTCATCGGCCCTAGCCCGCAGGTTTTCCACCAGATATTTGTAGGTGCTGGCGGGAACTGCTATCTGGTGCAGCTCCAGGTCGCGATGCCTCACTGCATCGCTGGTAATTTGTATCCCGGGCAGAAGAGTACGGATACGGTTAATGAGGATCGAGGGACGCAGGGCGCGGCCTTCATTATCGGCCATGGCGTAGGAAAGCCCCAGGTAATTGTGCGGTTTGCTCAAAGCGGTATAGATCAAAAACCGTTCTTCCGCACTGCGGCGGTTGCGATCAAATCCCAGCTCCAGCCCCCAGGCCTGCAGGGTTTCTTTCTCGTATTCGGTCAGTATCCCCTCTTCCACCCGACCCGAGGGAATCACGCCGTCATTCATACCCAGGAACAACATTCCCTTGATAATATGGCTCTTGGAGCGCTGCACATCGCCCACCAGGACCTGATCGATGGTGGTAGGGATGATGCCGATCTCCATTGATTCAAATCCAGCCTCCAGCAGGTGAAGATACTCTTTGATGCCCACCTTCTGGTCGCCCAGGATTTCGACCATCTGGTCCATGATATCCAGGATAATAGTCCATATCTGAGCCTGCTCACGGACCGTTTCCAACCGACCCAATTCGTTCATGCGGGCGATCCAGGCTTCCAACCGCTCCGGCAACCCAATCCTCACCAGGTATTCGTAATGGGCCCGGCACATGGCCGCCACTGTCATGCCGCTGCCGTGGACCTTTTCGGCCAATTCCTGCAACGGCCCCACCAGCATCTGGCGGGCGGCATTGAGCATGTTGCTCATCTCCGGGTCATCATCAGTGAATTCCTGCTGCCAGCGGTTCCCCTGAATCCCCCAGCGCAGCACATGGTTCTCCAGTATCTCCACCTGGTCCGGCTCTATTCCGCTGAATCCGGTTTTTAAAAAAGCGAACACATCCTCATAACGATAGCCCCGCCGGATGATTTCCAGCGCCGACATGACCAGCTTGATAATGGAATTGTCCATCAGGCTGCGCTTGCGGTCCATGAATACTGGAATAGCATATTCATCGAAAACCCGCTTGATCAAAGGTCCGTAAGTTTCCATATCGTTGCACACCACCGCCAGATCGCGATAGCGCCAGCCTCGCTCCCGGACCAGATGCACCACTTGGGCGGCGGCCCATTCCACTTCGCTGCTGAGGTTGGCGGCGGCAAATATCTCGGTATCTTCTATTTTTGCATCTGTTAATTCCGCGTCCAAAGTCCGGGACGGATAAGCGAACAGTTCCTGCTCCAGATGCCTGATAGCCGGATTGAGCGGACCCATAGCAGGATTCGGCAGCATTTCTGTAGTCTGTGGTTCCAGACCCATCCCCCGGGCCATGGCCTGCAATTTGCTGAGATCCTGCCAACCCAGGCTGAACAATTCCCGGTCCCGGGAGTGGGCGCTGGGATCGAGGGTCAAACTGATGGTCATCTCCCGGGCCACAGCCGTCAGCCGGGTCAGGATCTTAAGGCTCTGGGGGGACAGGGTACTGAAGCCGTCTACCCAGATCCGGGCGTTGGAGAGAAATTCAGCCTCTCCAACCTTTTCACACAGCAGGTTAAGATAATCATCAGCATCCAGGTACCTATCCTGTAGATAGTGGTTGAAGTCTTCATATATCAGGGCAATATCATGCACCTTCTGCCCTACCAGCTGGCCCTCGCAGTCAGCCGTGCCTTGCCGCAGATCTTCGGCGGTGATATCATGCCCTTTCAAGTCCGACAGGAG
>JAKJCH010000031.1:11945-12267 GCA_022706565.1 Bacillota bacterium
CGAATCCCGGCTGCAGGGCGGCCTTTTTATAAACGGTGAGTTGGGCGGAGTTATCATCGATAATCTTGCGCAGCACCATCTGACGGCCTTGCTCATTGAGCAAAACCCGGGTCGCACCGCCCACCTGGTCGAAGACTCTCCGGGCCAAGCGGGTGAAGCTCAAGACCTCCACGCGGATGATGCCAGCTACATTCAGACCTTCGATCAGGTCGCGCTCCGACTGTAGGGTGTATTGTTCCGGCACCAGCAGAAACAGGTGCTCATCTCCACCCTGTTGGAGACAGGCCTTGATCTCTTCTATTATTCGCTTGCTCTTCCCACT
>JAKJCH010000032.1 GCA_022706565.1 Bacillota bacterium
GGTTTTATCTCTTGCCGGTATTGAACTAGAGGTCCATCAGCCAGCCCCAGAAGAAACCAAGGTTGCCAGCAGCGCAAAACCGTCGATCAGGTACTTAAGGATACTTACGGAAGTGTCCATGGATTATGGTCTCCCCGCCCTGGTCTATTCACAAAAGTGCTCTTATGATACCATATGTCCGCCCTGGACGCTTATTACTTGATTACCTTACAAGACGATTTCGGCTTCATCTCAGCACCTATCCCTTGCCACCATCAGCATCCTGATTGCGGGCCACGAAAAAAAAAACAGGGCTGCATCCGAAAACAACCCTGTGTAGGAAGGAATATATTTGGATCGGTAAGGACGATCCAGATGTCACTACATTAAAAAGCAATTTTTATGCCAAAGATCGTGCTACGCTGCTGTGATTGATATTTTTTTGCATCGGACAATTTCCTCAGCAACAATCAGATAGTGTTTACTCTCCCATAATTACGGTCCTGATAAATTCCCATCCTGGTCAATTATTCCAGGTGTCCTTTATTTGAATACAGTATACGCAGTCAAACGGACCGTTTTTGCTCAGTTTGACTCAATCCGACATACAATAGAGTATTTACCGTCGATACTAATTAACTGTTCTAATAACCTTACAAATGTATGGGCTTCTGAACATAAGGGAAAATTATGTGCAGCACTTATGGGCGTGAAGAATTGGTACGTATCTTGCTGTTTGATTAAGCAGATACTTACCGAAGGGTGGTTATAAAGGTGCTGATGCGTCAGGTCATAGTGAAGGATGAAATCAGTCCTTGGAAGGATAAACAAGGAATAGTGGTATGTGAGCGGATCAATGGCAAAACATCCGAAGGTGTGAACGGCAGGGGATTGGCCAAAGTCAGGATAGGCAATTCGCTCACGGAATGGATCTCATTTGAAAAACTGAAGGTAGATGAGCCTTACCTCAAATAACATAGCCTCTCAACTTTTGGGGTGCACTTTTAGTATTAGAGACACCAGTTTCTTCTGCCCGGGACTGAAGAAATGGGTGGGCTTGCCCAGAAGCAGGGATTTTATGTTGTTGCAGGATTGTTCAGGCAATCTCTCGATAAGGAAACTCATCAGTTCGGTCGGTTCAGAAACCGGCAGCGGGATCTTGCGATGCACGATTTAATTTGCCTGGTTTGCCGCGGTTGTTTTTTTACAATCCGGTCTCCTTTGGTTGGTCAAGTCGGGGCAGTCTCCACAGGCTATCCCCGTTTTTTGAATGAATACCACAGGTCTTTCAGTCCGCCCCATAAAAAGAGCAGGGTAACCAGCAGAGCGAATCCTCCGATAACATACATAAAGATATCCAGCAGCCTAGTCATGGTTATCCTCCGTCGGTAGTCATACTAAAATCTATTCCTGGCCCGCGATATGAATTCCTTGTTACCAGTCTACCACAAACCCAGGCGGTCAAACCCGCGATGGGACAGTTACCGGGTTACCGGTATTCGAATTAGTGAAGAAACAAACCGTCTGGCCGCTGTCGATATCGGACTGCAGCCACAACTGGGTTCCCGCTCGGACCAAATCGTAAACCTTTACAACCGTCCCCCATTTGTCATAACCGGGCAGGTATTCATCAAACCGTCCGGACAGTTTGTCAAGCTGGACCGGATTAAACACTGTTTCGGTCTTGCCCGGGAACAGGGCAACGTAGAAAATCCGGGTCTCGACCAGGTCCTGAAAGAAGTGAGTGCCAAAGGAGAGCTCCGGCATGAATCCCCCTTCTTCCCTGGCTACTTCGACCAGCACCCTGGCGTTGCATATCTCCGCAAAAGAGACCGGCACCCCCAGGGAAGGGGTGCTGCTGCCCCAGCGCCCGGGTCCGATCAACATGTAGGGGTATTCCTCCCGGTCCGCGAAGATCCGGTTAAGCCGGCCCACCAAACGGGCCACCTGGTAGCGGTCATTGATGGGAAGGGCGTTGTAGGCATCAGGCTCCACATAAATGACCCGGGCCAGCTGCAAGCCGATGCTCCCGCCCATGGTAGAGCGACGGGTGGCAAACAACAGGCGGGCCGGATCGAATTCCGGTGTCGGCCGATGGGCCTGTTCGCCGGGATTGGTCTGCAACGGACGGCACTGCAGCAGGTTGATGCGCAGCTGGCCCTGGTCATCGAAGTTGGCCGTAAATTCGGTATCGACCGGGTAATCATAAGCGGTGGCCAGAGTCCGCAGCAACTCCCTCATCAAGACGGGAAATTCACCTTGGAACAATTCCGGGAAGCTCAGTATCCAGGCGTTAGGGGCTGGCCGGCCCGTTTCCCGGTAGCGGTTGATAACCTGGTAATCCGGGGCAGCCACCTCTTTCCACCAGGGCAGGCCACTCAGCTGCCCCGTTATGGCCGACAGATTGATGCTGGCCCACTCATTGCGGGCCAGATCCAGCACGTCCAGTTTATGCTGCGAGCAGCGGCTCAATTCCTCCGGATCGGAAAGCGGCTGCAGGGTGGGTTTGTCCAGGGCTACGATTCGGGGATAATCATCATCGACCCGGTCCACCGCCCGGGTTCCCAATCCCACTACCAGGCGCAGCATCCCCGCTTCGGGATCCATGTCTTCGTGCCAGGCGTAGGGATTGTGCGACATGGCCACCCCAGCCAGATCGGGGAAGAAATAGGCGGAATGCATGGAACCGGACACTCTTTGCACCAGTAAGGCCATCTGCTCGTCACTGTCGGCCATGCCGCGCTGAAGGCGATAGGTGAGGGCGTCTTCGTTCATGGTGCTGGCAAAGATGGTCTTGACTGCCTGCTCGAAGTTGTCGTATCTTTCGCTGGGATTGCCCTGGTTTACGCAGAAGATGCTCTCGTATTTACCGGCGAAAGCGTTCCCAAAACCATCCTCCAGCAGGCTGCTGGAGCGCACGATCACCGGCGACTGACCAAAATAGTCGAGCATCTGCCCCAACTGGTCCTTGATGACCTCGGGCATGATCCCCTTAAGGATCCTTTCGCGCAGGAGCAGGGCCAGACGGAAATAGTTCTCCTCCATTTTCTGTTGCTGGCGCAGCTCCCAGCACTGGTTCTCGACCAGGTAGGTATAGAAAACGTCGGAACCTATATAAAACGAATCGTGGGGTTCCAGATGCCGGCACCAGTCCCTGGCAACGTCGGACTCAAGGATTTTGCGGGCCAGGATCATGCCCACCGTCTTGCCGCCGATAAAGCCCGAACCAACCAGGCGGTTGCGCATCTCCACCAGGTCTTCCAGGGTGAGATAGCGACGGGCCAGCTCCAGCATGCGTTCGTCCCTGCCCAGCACCATCCGGGCCAACCGATCGACCATGATCGTTTCCTGTTCCGCGGTATCGTTTTTGCCCTGCCTTTTATCGTTCAGCAATTCTTCCGCATCCAGGAATACCCGGTCCCAATAATCGATTTTGCGCTGCACGCTGCCCGGCCCGCGGTTTTGAAAGCGGGAGAATATCTGGGCGGTCCGGGTACTGCTGGTGATGGGGACAAAGCTTTCACCTTGGCGGGCATGGGGCAAGAACATGGTGGGTGAGTAACGGTTCCAAACCTTGAGTGGGTGGACGTAGATTTCCCCTTCAAAGCTGAACAGGTCCAGCAATAGCTGGGTGGTCTCGCGGATGCGGGCAATGGTGGCGTAGGAATTGCGGTTCCTTATCAAAGCGAAATAAGCAATGGTGTCCAACCTAAACAGATAGGGGCAGGTCACCTGAAAAAAGTTGCCGATCATCAAGTCGGTAGCCCAGGCCGACAGCAGGTCGGAAAGGCTGTCAAACACATAACATACCCGCTTCCCCTCCTGAGTGGCAATATTATGGATCTGGCTGGAAAACGTCTCGAAACCGAGAGCGGCGTCCAACTGGTATTCGATTATTTCGGGTCCGGGGTCCAGGATGGGCGGGTGCTGCCCGAAGCGCAGGTACACCACCCGGTGGTGCTGGCTGCGGGCCTGCTCCACAAAAGCCCTGGCCATATTGCGGTAGTCAGCGATATCCTCCACCTGCCATACCACGTTATCCCCCCATCGCAGTCCGTCCAGTACAGCATCGAGTCCGGCCAAGCCGGTAGAAGCGCGGTCGAAAGACGACATAACTGCCCATCTCCTTTCCTTTAGATCATCTTAAGCCCCTGGTCCCCGCCCGGATCAGGCCGGGCTCACTTCGCCGTAATTGTAGGCATCCTCGCCATGCTGGGTTAAATCCAGACCGATGTCTTCATCCTCATCCGATACTCTTAAGGGGGCAACCAGGGTCAGCATTTTCAGAATGCCCACGGTCATGATCGATGCAAAACCGGCCGTAGCCAGCACAGCCAGCAACTGGACCCACAGCAAATGGGGATTGCCCATAAGCAAGCCGTTAACGCCAGCCGAATTTACCGCAGTGGTCGCGAACACACCGGTGGCCAACGCTCCGAAAATACCACCCACCCCATGGATGCCAAAAGCGTCCAGGGAATCGTCGTAATTGAAACGGATTTTAAGGCTGCTGACGGCAAAGTAACAGAGCGGCCCAGCCAGCAATCCCATCACGATGGCACTGGAGGCAGTCACGAAACCGGCTGCCGGGGTGATGGCTACCAGGCCGGCCACCACGCCGCTGGCCGCTCCTAGAGCGGTAGGTTTGCCCTGGCGCAGCCATTCGGCCGCGGCCCAGCCAATGGCCCCGGCTGCTGCCGAGGTGTTGGTAACCAGGAAGGCATGTGCGGCCAGGCCGCTGGCACCCAGGGCACTGCCGGCATTGAAGCCGAACCACCCGAACCACAGCAACGCTGCTCCCAGCATGGTCATGGGCAGGTTGTGGGGTACCATCGGCTCGGCTCCGTCCGTCTTGCGCGGCCCCAGCAGCAGGCAGGCGATCAGCCCGGAGATGCCTGAGCTTATATGGACTACCGTACCTCCAGCAAAATCCAAGGCGCCCAGGTTGCGCAGCCAGCCATCCACTCCCCATACCCAATGGGCCAGGGGATCATAAACCAGGGTGGTCCACAGCAGCACAAACACCACGAAGATCGAGTACCGCATCCGTTCCGCAAAAGCGCCACTGATAAGGGCCACAGTAATGATGGCGAACATCATCTGAAAGAGTACAAACACCTGGTGAGGGATAGTGGGGGCATAAGCCAGGCTTGGCTCTCCCCCCACCCCGTTTAGGCCCAGGTACTGGAGTCCGCCCACCAGGTGGTTAAAATCCGCTCCAAAACCCAGGGAATAGCCGATCAGGACCCATTGTACCGAGACCAGGACCATGGCGGTAAAGCTCTGCATGATGATGCTGAGTACATTTTTGCGGCGCACCATGCCCCCGTAGAACAGAGCCAGGCCGGGGGTCATGAGCATGACCAGGGCGGAGCATATTATGACGAACGCAGTGTCCCCGGTATCGACACCGGGCCCTTCTGCGCCGCAGGCGAGCAACGGCAGCCCCAGGGTCAACAGCATGGCATTTATTATCAATAGAACTGCTTTAACTTTCGGTTTCATTTCATATCCCTCTTTCCCAAGCAATTTTCGGCGTTCCGCCCTAGAAAACAAAAAAGCGCTGGTGGCAGGTCGCCACCTGCATCCAAGCGCCATTGCCTGGTGTTGCTTATGAAATTATAGTGCCGCTGCGCCTTCCTCCCGGGTGCTGATACGTATTACCCTCTCCAGCGGATAGACAAAAATCTTGCCATCCCCGTGCTTGCCGGTGCGGCAGCTGTTGATAATGGTGGATATTATGTTTTCCACTGATTCATCATGGCAGACGATCTCTACTTTGATCTTGGGATTCAAGTCCACCGATACCTCACGGCCCCGATAATACTGTTTTTGGTTATTCTGAAGGCCCCGCCCCTTTACCTCGCTGGCGGTCATGCCCCGGATCTGGATATTTTCCAGGGCGGCTTTCAGGTCTTCCAGCTTGGAAGGCCGGATGATGGCCTCAATCTTCTGCATACGGCTCCCTCCTTCAGGTTAGATTGTCCCTTCCATCGGACAGCAAAAAAGGAGCCCGGCTCTTCCCGCTGCCGGGAAGGCATCAGACTCCTTCGCCCAGGTTCATTGGTGTAGATCTACTCCTATAGTATATTCGCCTCTCGCCGCCCCGTAAATGGCTTGCGGGCAAACATACTGTATACCTGACGTCCAATTCAGGCCGGGGGCGGGTTGGCGACCGTATCCACCCAAGCGTAGTCTCCGCTGGCATACTCCTGCAGGGAAATACAGGCAGGTGCGCGACGGTGCCGCTGCTCCCGTATCACTTCCACCAGTATCTGCAGGGTGTCCAGGGACGTTATCACCGGTACATTTAGTTCTACCGCCGTGCGGCGGATCTGAAATCCATCCCTTGAAGGCGAACGTCCCTGGGTTAGGGTGTTTACGATCAGATCCACTTGACCACATTTAAGCAAATCGATGATGTTAGGTGAACCTTCCTGCAGTTTCCTCACCGGTTCCGCCGCGATGCCCAATCTCTCCAGGGCGCAGGCGGTTCCTTCGGTCGCCACCAGTTTGTAGCCCAGCCGTGCCAAACCCTGCAAAAGGGGCAGAGCCTGCTCCTTATCGCGGTCAGCGATGGTGGCAGCGATGGTACCCCGGTCGGGAATATGCATACCAGCCGCCAGCATCCCCTTATAAAGGGCGATGTGCAGTGATTTATCCATCCCCAGCACCTCCCCGGTGGATTTCATTTCGGGACCCAGGCTGACATCGACCTGTTCCAGTTTGCCGAAAGAGAAGACCGGTACCTTGACCGAGTAGAAACCGGGCCGGGGCCGCAGTCCGCCTGTGTATCCCTGCTCGGCCAAGGTGCGGCCCAGCGCCGCCAGGGTAGCCATTTTGACCAGGGGCAGACCGGTCACCTTGCTGATAAAGGGTACGGTACGGCTGGAACGGGGATTGACCTCAATGACATACAGCTCGTTATTATGCTCGACGAACTGGATGTTGATCATACCCTTGACCTGCAGAGCCAGAGCCAGTCGGGTAGTGTAGTCCACCACTTTGGCGGCGGTGCGGACTTTGAGGTTGTAGGCTGGAAATACCGCCATGCTGTCGCCGGAATGGATACCGGCCCGTTCAATATGCTGCATGATCCCGGGGATCAGAACCTCCTGGCCGTCCGCCACCGCATCCACTTCCAGTTCCTGACCCAGCAGGTATTTGTCCACCAGCACCGGGTGGTCATCGTGGATCTGTACGGCTGCAGTTATATACCTCTCCAGTTCTTCCTGGTTGTCGACGATTTCCATGGCCCGGCCGCCTAGAACATAAGAAGGCCTCACCAGCACCGGGTAGCCGATGCTGCGCGCCGCTTCAACTGCTCCCGCCAGAGTGGTGACACTGCGCCCAGGGGCCCGCGGTATTCCCAACTCCTGCAGCAAACGGTCGAAACGCTCCCGGTCCTCGGCCCGGTCGATACTGTCCGGGCAGGTCCCCAGGATTTTAACCCCCGCCTGGTTGAGGCATCCAGCCAGGTTGATGGCATTCTGACCTCCAAACTGTACTATCGCTCCTTCAGGCCACTCCTGTTCAATAATGTTCATGACATCTTCGAAGCTGAGCGGTTCAAAGTAGAGTCGATCGGAGGTATCGAAATCAGTACTGACCGTCTCGGGATTGTTGTTGACGATCACTGCTTGACGACCGCTGTCCTGCAAAGCCCAGGCGCAGTGAACCGAGCAGTAATCGAACTCTATGCCCTGTCCGATCCGGATTGGCCCGGAGCCGACTACCAGAACTTTAGAGGAATCCGGTTCAGAAAGGGCTTCGTTCTCCTGTTCGTAACTGGAGTAGAAGTAGGGGCTGGCCGCCTCGAACTCTGCAGCGCAGGTATCGACCATCTTGTAGGCGGGAATCATGCCCAGTTTATGGCGCAGGCGACGCACATCACCCTCCTGCCACCCCCGCCCGGCTTGCAAGCGGGCGATATGTTGGTCGGTAAAGCCATGTACTTTGGCCTCCCGCAACAGCTGAGGATCCAGTTCCTGTTCCTGTAGGCGGCGGCTGAATTCAATGATATTCTTGATTTTATGCAGGAAGAAACGGTTGATGGCGGTTAGCTCATGGATAGTATCGATCTCCATCCCCCGGGCCAGCGCGGCGGCGATTATAAACAAACGTTGGTCGTCCGCCTGGCGCAGACGTCTCTCCAATTCACCTTGTTCCAAAGCATCAAGTTCCGGCAAATTGAGCCCTTCTATACCCAGGTCCAGGCTGCGCACCGCTTTCAACAGGGCGCCTTCAAAACTGCGGTCGATAGCCATGACCTCACCCGTGGCCTTCATCTGGGTGCCCAAACGGCGCTCCCCGCCCGCGAATTTATCAAATGGCCAGCGGGGCATCTTCAGTACAACGTAGTCAATCGCCGGTTCGAAGCAGGCCATGGTCTTGCCGGTGACCGCATTGGGTATCTCATCCAGGCTGTAACCGATAGCGATGCGGGCCGCCACTTTGGCGATGGGATAGCCGGTGGCTTTGGAAGCCAGGGCGCTGGAACGGCTTACCCGAGGGTTGACCTCGATTACATAGTACCGGCGGCTGTATGGGTCCAGGGCGAACTGGATGTTGCATCCTCCGGCTATCCTCAGGGCCCGGATGATTTTGAGGGATGCATCCCGCAGCATCTGCAGTTCCCCGTCGGTGAGGGTCTGGGCTGGTGCCACCACCATACTGTCGCCGGTGTGGATACCGACCGGGTCGATATTTTCCATGCTGCAGACAGTGATGCAGTTGTCCAGGTGGTCGCGCATAACCTCGAATTCTATCTCTTTATACCCGGCCACGCTTCGCTCGATCAGGGCCTGGCCGATGGGGCTGGCTTTCAGCCCCCGGGTCACTGTCTCCTGCAGCTCCTCATGATTCTGTACCTGGCCCCCGCCACTGCCGGCCAGGGTGTAGGCCGGTCGGACAATGAGGGGAAAACCGCTTTGGCGGGCAAAACTCCGGGCCTCTTCCCAAGAGGTGACGATGGCACTATCCGGTACCGGTTCACCGATCTCGTTCATGGTGGCTTTGAACATCGCCCGATCCTCAGCCTGGGCGATGGCCTCCAGCGGCGTCCCCAGCAGCGGCACCTGGTATTTGTCCAGGATCCCTTCCCGATGCAGGGCCAGAACCAGATTAAGCCCCGCCTGCCCGCCCATCGTGGCTATTATGCCGTCTACCCTTTCCCGTTGCAGGATCTTCTCGGCCGTCTCGACCGTCAGGGGTTCAATATAGACCCGATCAGCCATATTGGCATCAGTCATGATGGTGGCGGGATTGCTGTTGAGGAGTGCCACCTGGATGCCTTCCTCCCGCAGGGCCCGGCAAGCCTGGGTGCCGGCATAATCAAATTCGGCCGCCTGCCCGATAACGATGGGCCCCGAGCCGATCACCAAGACCTTCTTGATATTGGTAGCAACGGGCATGAGTCTATTCCCCCTTACGATGATGCGCCGCCGTTTGCCCGGAGCCGTGTCTGTGCACCATCTCCAGGAACCGATCGAAAAGGTAGCCTGAGTCACGAGGACCGGGATTGGCTTCGGGGTGGAACTGCACCGAGAAAACCGGCTTGGTCTTATGAACCAGACCTTCTGCAGTTCCGTCATTCACATTGATAAAGCTAATCTCCGCCTCATCCGGAAGTGAGGCTGGATCGACCGCATAACCGTGGTTTTGGGAGGTGACCAGGCAGCGTCCGCTGAGTAAATCTTTTACCGTATGATTACCTCCCCGATGC
The DNA here is from genome assembly GCA_022706565.1 of Bacillota bacterium. GTDB lineage: Bacteria > Bacillota > Syntrophomonadia > Syntrophomonadales > Syntrophomonadaceae > PHAA01. The sequence continues at coordinate 9,704 of JAKJCH010000032.1, forward strand.
CCGAATTTTAGTTTATAGGTGCGGGCACCAAGGGCCAGGGCAATAAGCTGATGACCCAGGCAAATCCCGAAGGTGGGAACGTCCCGCAGCAATGTGCGGATTTGCCCCACCGCCGCCTGGCAGGCCTGAGGGTCACCGGGGCCGTTGGACAGAACCAATCCATCCGGGTGGTGCTCCAATACTGCCTCCGCGCTGCTTCCGGCGGGCATCACCACCACCTCGCAGCCCCGATTGACAAGCGAATCTATGATGTTCTGCTTTACTCCGAAGTCCAGCAGCACTATTTTCAAGGGACCATCTCCATATGTGACTGGAACTGGTCGGGTGACACTCTGGACCAGGTCCCGCTCCAACCAGAACCTCCCCTGGGCGGCTGCCTCTGTTATATTGGACGCCTCATCCCAGCTGGTAGTCAGGATTGCCCCCATTGTCCCTTGGCTGCGCAGGATGCGGGTTATGGCCCGGGTGTCGATACCCATCAGACATGGAATTTGATACCGGTCCAGGAATTCGGCCAGGGTCCAGCGTGATTGATAATGATCCGGGCACACGGCCATCTCATGTATGACCAGGCCTCGCAGGGCGGGGCTGACAGACTCGAAGCCGTAGTCCCCGCAGCCATAGTTGCCGATGCTGGGATAGGTAAAGGTCAGGATCTGCCCTGCGTAGGAAGGATCGGTGATGATCTCCTGGTAGCCGTTCATGCTGGTGTTGAATACTGCTTCGCCATCGACATGAACCGGCCCGTTCAGCATCTGCCCGCTGAAAACCATCCCATTCGCCAGAACCAGATGTCCTTTCATTGTGCTTACCTCCTTCCCGAATCCTTATTGGCGGGCTATTTTCCCACCCTTTGACAGTGATCTGAAGATCAGATACCGGCTCCGGGCTAGGTCGGTCTTTCGCCGCCAGAACTCATATCCTCGATTTAAAAGCTGCGATCGTTTATTTAATCAGGCTGTTACCGGTAAGATACCGATCTACCTCCCGAGCGGCCAGTTTGCCTTCCTGGATGGCCCATACGACAAGGCTCTGACCCCGGCGCATGTCGCCGGCCACGAACACCTTTTCCATATTGGTGGTAAAGACCCCGAACCGGGCCGCTACATTGCCCTGACTGTCCCGGGCCAGATTCAGCTCATCCGGCAGAGCATCCTCCGCTCCGCTAAATCCAAGGGCCAGCAAAACCAGATCTGCCGGCCATGTCTTTTCACTGCCGGGCACCTCGACCGGCTCCAGCCTGCCTGAGGGGCCCTTAAACCAATTGACCGCTGCCGTATGGACTTCTTTCACCTGGCCCCTGGCATCGCCGACGATGCGGCGGGTGGATACCAGGTAATGGCGCGGGTCTGCCCCGCTGACCTCGATGGCCTCAGCCTGGCCGTAATCCACTTTTTGCCGGTGGGGCCATTCGGGCCACGGGTTGGTGGTCTTGATTCGCCTGTCGGGAGGCTCCGGCCGGATCTCCAGTTGGTGAACGCTGCGGCAGCCCTGGCGGATGGCACAAGCCACGCAATCGGTGCCGGTATCCCCGCCACCGATCACGATAACGTCCTTGCCGGCCGCACTGATATCAGCGTCTGATCCATCTCCTTCCAGCACCCCCCTGGTGCAGGCCTTCAGATAGGTTAACGCCTGGTGCACCCCGCTCAGATCGGTGCCTTCCACCTCAAGAGCCCTGGCCCGGCCAGCTCCGCCGCACAAGATCACTGCATCATAATTGGCAACCAGGGTGGCGGCGGGCAGGTCCGAGCCGATCTCGGTTCCAACCACGAACTTGATACCCGACTCCTGCATAAGTTTGATGCGCCGCTCAACCACGTCCTTACCCAGTTTCATATTCGGAATTCCGTAAACCAGCAATCCCCCTGGCCGGTCCTCGCGTTCGAAAACGGTCACATCGTGGCCAACCGCGTTCAGGTAATAGGCACTGGCCAAGCCGGCCGGACCTGATCCGACTACTGCTACCTGGAATCCGGTGGAGGCACCGCGCACCGGCTCCACCCACCCTTCCCGGAAGGCTTTTTCCGTTATCTCATATTCAAGGCTGTTTATGGCCACCGGTTCCCAATAGGTTCCCGCTGTGCAGGCTCCTTCGCAGGGGGCGGGACACACCCGGGAGGTGAATTCGGGAAAAGGATTGGTGCGGGCCAACCGCCGCCAGGCCTCATCCCATCGGCCGGCATAGACCATTTCGTTCCATTCCGGAATAAGGTTATGCAGGGGGCACCCCGAGGCAGCGCCGTTGAGGATAATCCCGCCCTGGCAGAAGGGGACGCCGCAGTTCATGCAACGGGCTCCCTGCAAGCTCATTTCTTCCGCATCCTGGGGCAGCCTGATTTCATCCCAGTCCTTTATTCTTTCCGCGGGCGGCCGCTTGCCCGGTTCCACCCTCGGGTATTCCAAAAATCCGGTTGTTTTCCCCATGCCTGATCCTCCTCCCTACGTCC
>JAKJCH010000033.1 GCA_022706565.1 Bacillota bacterium
AAAATGGACAAAGACAAACGATTTGCAGTATTAATCGATGCAGACAATGTATCTGACAAATATATCAAATATATTTTTGATGAGATCTCCAACCATGGGACTCCTACCTATAAGAGGATTTATGGAGATTGGACCAGTCCCAACCTGTCATCCTGGAAGGGGGTCTTGCTCAATTATTCAATTACCCCTATCCAGCAATATAGTTACACTACCGGGAAAAACTCCACGGATTCAGCACTGATTATCGATGCCATGGACATACTATACTCCAAGAATGTAGACGGCTTCTGTATCGTGTCCAGCGACAGCGATTTCACCAGGCTGGCAGCCCGTCTGCGCGAGGCAGGCATGTACGTGGTCGGCATGGGTGAGAAGAAGACCCCCCTGCCGTTCATTACCGCCTGCGAGAAGTTTAAATACCTGGAGGTGTTGGCCGCTCCCACCGCGGATGAAAAAACCCCGGCGGCCAGCAAGGTGGAAAAGACGACCCCACCTCAGGAAGGCATGGCCAGTATCACTGAATTGATTGAGACCATCCGTACCATTGTCAACGAGACCTCTGATGATGACGGGTGGGCCTTTCTGGGCGAAGTAGGGAAGCGTCTCAACAAACGCTACCCTGATTTTGATACCCGCAACTACGGGCATGCCAAGCTCACCCCGCTTATATCATCGTTGAAACAGTTTGAGATCCAATCCCGCAAATCAAGCCGGCCCCATATTACGCTCAAGTACATCCGTAATAAATGATGCCCGCCGATCAAATGAATCAAGCCAAGCTCCGGCCATGTTAAAGGGCCGGTTTTTTGTGCGGCGCCGTTTCTCCGGAGCACAGCCGAGCATAGTGGCTGTATAGGGTTTACCCGGTTTGACAAAAATGGGGGTAGATATAAAATATATATAGATTAGTCATTTGCACAAAAGTGTGCACAAGAGGAGGAGCCGATGCCAGCCTTGAGGAAAGACCTGCTTAATCCCAGCTTGGTCAAGATTCTACAGAGCTTTCAATTGGACAAAAACTACGTCCAGGGGGAAGGAAGCTATTTGACCGATGACCAGGGCATACGTTACCTGGACTTTATCGCCCAATACGGGGCGGTGCCATTTGGCTATAATCCGGATTTCATCTGGGAGGCGCTGTGGGCCGTGCGGGACAGCAAGCTGCCCAGCCTGGTTCAGCCCTCGCTGCCTGGTGAGGCCTTGCGTTTGGCCAATATCTTGGCCGACTGCTCACCGGGTGATTTGTGCTATTCCACCTTCTGCCAGAGCGGCACCGAAGCAGTGGAGGCAGCTATTAAACTGGCGCGTTCGGCCACCGGCCGGGAAATCATAATTTCGACCTACAATAGTTTCCACGGCAAGACCTTGGGATCGCTGTCAGCCACTGGCAAGGCGGCCTACCAGGCTCCCTTCCGGGCTCCTGCCCCGGGATTTATCAAGATACCGTATAACGATGCTGCCAGCCTGCGCCGAGTCCTGGAAGGCCATCCTAATGAAGTGGCGGCCTTCATCATTGAATTAGTACAGGGCGAGGGCGGGGTTGTGGTCGGTCAGGCTGATTACCTGCGGGAAGTGCAGCAGATCTGCCGGGAATTCGACATACTGTTCATTGTAGACGAAATCCAAACCGGTTTGGGGCGTACCGGCAGACTCTTTGCCTGTGAGCATTTCGGCCTGGAGCCGGATATCATGACCTTGGCCAAGGCTTTGGGCGGCGGGCTGGTGCCCCTGGGGGTGTGCCTGAGTTCTCCCCGGGCCTGGAACGAGGATTTCGGCAGGCTGCACAGCTCCACCTTTGCCAATAACAATCTTACCTGCTCAGTGGGTATAGCGGTTCTGGAAAGACTCTGCGCAGAGGAGCAGCTACTGGTTAAAGAGATCGCCGCCAAGGGAGAATACCTTTGGGAGCGGGTGCAGACACTACGGAATAATTACCCTGCCGTGGTCAAGGAAGTCCGCGGTCTCGGTTTGCTGGTGGGGATTGAGTTTTGGTCCATGCAGGATAACGGCTCCTATGATATGGCTTATATGGAGGAACAGGGCGGTTTTACCGCATTGTTGGCCGGATTCCTGCTCAACGTATACCAGATTCGCCTGGCGCCTTTTTTAAATAACTCCATGACCCTGCGTCTGGAGCCGACTCTTACCATAACCTATGAAGAAATCGACCGCGTCCTGGAAGCCTTGGAGGTCATATGCCAACTGCTCAACTACCGGGACTACGCCAGTCTTTATCGATATCTGATCGGAGATCAACGCAGACCCAGGATGATCAATGATTATCGTCCCGTGTCGCGGAAGGTCAAGGCGTCTCAATTGGAACCGGGAGAGAAACCCGCCCGCCGATTCGCCTTTATCATCCATTATCCGGCTCCAGAGGATGTTGTAATCAACAATCCTTCTTTTGCCGCTTATAGCCGCGACGAACTGTACCGGTTGATGGAGTGGGAGAGCACTATCAACGAACCCGGTCTGACCTGTACCATGCCCGCTATAAAGTCCTTGGATGGAACGGTAGCCGAGGGATGGCTGATCGGTGTACCCATGGGGGCCCGGGAACTAATGAGCATGCCCAACCAGGAAGTAGTAGATGTAATTGCCCGGGCAGTTGACATGGGGCGGGATCTGGGGGCAGAGATCGTTGGTCTGGGAGCCCTGACTTCAGTAGTTACCAAGGGCGGCCGGGCTGTTACGGGAAGAAATGTAGCCATTACCAGTGGCAACAGTTTTACAACCTTGATGGCAATTGAGGCCTTGTTCCTGGGCGCCGAAAAGATGAACGTAGAACCCATTGCGGCCAGGGCGGGAATAGTGGGGGCCAACGGGTCCATCGGGCGAGCCTGTGCAATGATGGTGTCGGAAAGAGTGTGCCAAATGACCCTGTTCGGGAGTCCCCAGCATCCCACCAGCAGCCGCTTGCGTTTGGATTCACTGGCCCGCGATATTCTGTCTTATGCCCGCACCCGGATGAGAGAGGGAGCCTTGGATGGGATGAGCCTCTGGCTGAGCCGCGTACTTAATACTCTGGAAAGCATGCCAGGAGCAACGGCTGGGCGGTTTGCCGAAATGATTGCCGGAGAAGGGGAACTCAGCCTCGAGGTTATGGTTCAAATCTGCGAATTCCTGGGGATCAGTGTTCCCCTGACCACCAGCACCGATATTGCTGCTGATCTGCCTGATTGCGAGTTGGTGGTGGCGGCCAGCAACAGTCCGGAATACCTTATATACCCAGATAATCTGCGCTGCGGAGCAGTGGTCTGCGATGTGGCCCGTCCGGCTGATGTGGCTCCCGAGGTATATGAAAAACGGGATGATGTACTGATTCTGGAAGGCGGGTTGGTGCAATACCCGGACGACATCTGTTTCGGCCCCAATCTGGGATATCGTGACGGGGTAAACCTGGCCTGTCTGTCGGAGACAGTCCTTTTGGCCCTGGCGGGTGATTGCCGCGATTACAGCATCGGCAACATCCTCTCTTTGGATACCATTCAATACCTGCGGGAACTGGCCCGCCGCCATGGATTTTCCTTGGCGGGCCTGCGGATGGGAAACCACGAGATAGATGATCAAGATATTGAAAAAATCTATCGCAACTCACTTCAACTCAAACGGGCTGAAAATATGTAACCTCTATAGTAGCAGGAATTAGCAATTCGGAATCGAATATATATGAGTGAAATAATTCGGGTAGGCTTCTCGGAGGAGGGACTTGGGATGAATGAATGGGTTCAGGACATAACCATTAAGGCGGATGGTAAATGGTATTTCGGAAAAGCGGAAATGTTTCGGCGTCAAATACTCAACATTCTAGCCAAAAACATGCATCGTCGTGATGACGGGAGCTACTATATAAAAATGGGCCAGGAAGAAAACCCGGTGATAGTCGAGGATGTGCCTTACTTGGCCAGCGGCATCAAGGAAGACCAGCTTCCGCTGGTTTTGGTCTTCCATGATCTGCAGGAGATGGTTTTGGATCATGAACTGAAACTTACCTTTAAGGGCGACGTTCCCTATATCTCTTTTAAGCATGAAGCGGATACTCGTTTGACCCGGGGTGTCTATTGGAAAATGAGCGAGTATTTCGACTTCCGTGGCGATGAGGTCTACTTCGTGCCCCCCCAACAGTAAAAAAGCCCTGAGGCCGTTCCCGTGAAGGGAGCGGCCTTCGTGTGTCTAGTCGAGCCTGGGATGGTGCATGTTGGGGGTACGGAAGCGGGCTTCGTTGATCTGCAGGGCTCGGTCGATTTCGGCCAGCATCTTATCCCGGTCTCGGGGCAGGAGGCCGTTGATGTTCCAGTAGTTGGAGATGTGATCGCTGACCACCATGCTGCCATCGCAGTGGAGGTTTTCGATCAGCACTCGTATCTCCCGCAAGGCCTCGTGAGGGCTTAATAATTGCATGGTTCCTGCTTCGATCTCGGCGATGATGGGAGTTTTATACTCCGGTGCGAAGGTACGTAATCTAATAAAGTCGGGATTGATAGCACTCAAGACCCGGGCGCTGCCCTCAGCATGCTCTCTCCAACGGGCCTTGCCGCCAATACCGACCATATAGTATTCGCTGACCTCTATACCGGCCTCTTTCAGTTTCTGACCGGCCTTTATAATTTCTGCAGCAGTGACCCCCTTACAAACCCTTTGCAAGGTTATGTCATCACCACTTTCCATACCCATATGAATACGGGTTAGACCGGCCTCTTTCAGTCGCTTCAAATCTTCCAGGCTTTTTTTATTCACATAACGGGCTGAACCATAGATGGTGATCCGCTGCAGTTCAGGGAACAATTCCCGGGTGAAGCGGAAGATCTCCTCCAGCTGTTCGGTTTTCATTATAATGGTGTTGCCATCGGGAAAGAATACTGATTCTACATAGGGACCGTAATAGTCACGGGCAGTGGATAGGTCTTCTTTGATGTCCTCTACCGCCCGCACCCGAAAACGAGTCTTCTTATACAACGAACAAAAGGTACATTTATTGTGCGGGCAGCCGATGGTTGCCTGGATGAGAAGGCTGCCGGCTTCGCTGGGCGGCCTGTAGATAGTGCCTTCGTAACGCAAAAGTCATCACTCCTTCGCCGATAGGATAACAGATTTGAAGAAATAGTGCCACGAGGATCATCACTTCCTAGAACCGGCTCCACTTCAGGCCGGGGATACACTGAATATGGGAATAAATTGGAAGCTTGGCTCATATTTTTAATAGGAAGAAAAAGGAGGGATACAAAATATGACCAAGAAGATGATGACTATGGTGGCCATGGTAGTCCTGTCGGTGTGCCTTATAAGCGGTGGCTGTTCCAAAATCGACGAAAGCAAGGTCGACTCCTGGAAGGACATGTTCAAGATACCTACCGGCAGCGATAAGGGTACTGCCAATGACGAGCCGGTGCTAAATCCGGACCTTGCTAACCCTGGAGTGGAGCAGGTAGTAGTGAAGCTGTACTTTGCCGACGGCCAGAACCAGAAATTGGTGACGGAGGAGCGCAGTATCGGTAAGGTGGAGGGTATTGCCCAGCAGACCATGCACGAACTGATCAAAGGTCCCTCCAATCAGGAACTCCAGGGGGTGGTCCCGGCGGGCACGGAATTGCTGGACATAAACATCAAACCGGATGGATTATGTATTGTGGATCTGAGCCGGGAGGTCAATCAGGTCAGCAGTGCCAGGCAGGGAGAACTGATGGTTCAGGCCATAGCCAACACCCTGGGCCAATTCCCCGCCGTCAAAGAAGTCAGCTTCCTAGTGGAAGGGGAGAAAGTCAGCGTTTTGGGTGGATCAGTGAGTGTAGCCTTACCAGTGCAGGCCAATTATTTTGATTAGTATAAAATAAAACTGGCATCATAACATAGTATGGCAATCACACGGGAGAAGCAGGGCAGGTCTAGACTTCTCCCGATTTTTTAATTTGACCGAAAACTAACTGAACTGGAATATGCATTACAAAAGTGATAGAGTATTTAATGGATTGCAGAGGCTCGTCAAACAGCCTTGGCGCTGACTGATTGAATGGAGGGCTGGATTTGAAGAGCAGACCCATCGGCATATTCGATTCGGGAGTAGGTGGGTTGACAGTATTAAGAACCTTGATCGACCGGTTGCCTGGGGAAGACTATATTTATTTCGGCGATACCGCCAATGTGCCTTACGGCACCAAGACCCGGGAGCAATTGTTTGATTATGCCCACAATATCATCGACTTCCTGCTCGGCCACCAGGTCAAGAGTATTGTGGTTGCCTGCGGGACCCATTCTTCAGTAACCCTGCCGGAAATGGAGGCTGCCTGTCCGGTGCCGCTGTTGGGAGTAGTCAAGCCGGGTGCGCGGGCGGCAGTGAAGGCTACCCGTAATGGCAGGATCGGAGTAATTGCCACCCAAGCCAGTGTCCACAGCGGTTCCTACGCTAATGCCATAAAGTCCATAGACTCCCGGTGTTCGGTTCATTCTGCCGCCTGCGGCCGTTTCGTGCCCCTGGTGGAGAGCGGGCTGTTAAACGGTCCGGCCACCCGGCAAGCAGTGCGGGAGTATATAAAACCACTGCTGGATCTGGACATTGACACCCTAGTGCTAGGCTGCACCCACTATCCTTTTTTAGCCCCGATGATACAAGAATTGGCAGGACCGGATGTGACCCTGGTCGATCCAGCTGAAGAGACGGTATCCGAACTTACCGACTTATTGACCGCCAGGGACTTGATCAACGACAGCCATTTGGGCAGCCGTCGATTTTTTGTCAGCGGTAATGCGGAATACTTTTACCAGTTGGGCCGGATGCTGATCGGGGATGTGATCGAAGAGGTGAACAGGCACAGCATGGAAGAGCACCAGTCGTTGCAGGAGTTCAAGGGGGAAGATTATGCGCAGCATCTCGGCTGAGACCATTGCAAAGGCAGTTGCGGAGGCGGTAATTCAGGTCAATACGCACTTGCCTGGCGACATCCAGGCAGCTTTGGAGCGGGCCTTAAGCATTGAGACCAATCCGGCTGCCCGCTGCAGTCTGCAGATTCTGGCCGAGAACGCCTGCATTGCTGCTGAGGATAAGGTGCCGTTGTGCCAGGATACTGGTATGATAATAACCCATGTTGAGCTGGGACAAGACGTCCGTGTCTGCGGAGGGTTGCTGGAGGAGGCTATCAACCAAGGAGTACGCGATGGCAGCCGGCGCGGCCATCTGCGCCAATCGATAGTCAAGGACCCCTTCCTCCGGATCAATACCGGTGACAACAGCCCGGCTGTTATACATATCCGTCTGGTGCCAGGGGACTGCTTGCGCATCATGCTTATGGCCAAAGGAGCAGGCAGCGAAAACATGGGTCAGCTGACCATGCTGAAGCCTGCAGCTGGCATCGAGGGAGTCAAGCAGTTCGTCTTGAAGGTAGTCCGGGAAGCAGGCGGCAATCCATGCCCGCCGATCATAGTTGGGGTCGGGGTCGGCGGCAATATGGAGAAAGCCGCCCTTATGGCCAAGGAAGCCCTGCTGCGACCGGTAGGGGAGCCCAATCGCCGACCGGAATTGGCACAGCTGGAAACCGAAATGCTGACCGCCATCAATGGACTGAAAATAGGAGTCCAGGGCTTAGGCGGCGACACTACTGCTCTGGCGGTCCATATTGAAACCTTTCCGACCCACATCGCCAGTCTGCCGGTGGCAGTCAACTTGGGGTGCCATTGCACCCGCCGAACAACCATCGAATTATAAAGCAGGGCCATTAGTTGGAAACCAGCGTCAGTGCCGGGGCAACAGATTTGGCCGGCGTTTACCCAGGAGTAAAATAATGAAGACTATTCAGGCGCCTTTAAGCAAGGAAGATGTAATGGGTTTGACGGTAGGAGAAACGGTGCTGGTGAACGGCACCGTCTACACCGCTCGTGATGCCGCCCACCAGAGGATGGCGGCTGCTATTGAGGCGGGAGACAAGCTGCCGTTTGACCCCCAGGGACAGGTGATATATTACACCGGTCCCAGCCCGGCTCCCCCGGGAAGGGTAATCGGTTCGGCGGGACCGACTACCTCCGGTCGCATGGATATCTATGCGCCACTCCTGATTGAACGGGGACTCAGGGTGATGATCGGCAAAGGAGAGCGGAACCAGGCCGTTAAAGATGCCATGTGTAAACACGGTGCCGTATATTTGGCGACGGTAGGCGGGGCGGGTGCATATCTGGCCCGAAGGATCATTGCGGCTACGGTGGCCGCTTATCCAGAATTGGGACCGGAAGCAGTCTATCGACTAGAGGTAAGGGATTTCCCTTGTATAGTGGCCATCGACGCCCGCGGCAACGATATATATGAACGGTAAAGAAAGAATAATGAGGAGGCAGTTATGACCAGACCCGATAACCGGCAAAATGATGAGATGCGTCCAGTGCGTTTTACTCCCGGATTCACCAAAAACCCAGATGGATCGGTGTTGGTACAGACCGGTGATACCATGGTATTATGCACCGCGATGGTGGAAGCCAAAGTACCTCCGTTCCTGAAAGGGAGTGGCACGGGATGGGTGACGGCTGAGTATTCGCTGCTGCCTTCGTCCACGGAAACCAGGACCCAGCGGGAGGCCACCAGGGGCAAGATAAATGGCCGGACTTCGGAAATCCAGCGACTGATAGGGCGTTCGCTGCGGGCAGTTGTGGACTTGCCGGCTCTGGGCGAACGAACGATATGGATTGATTGCGATGTCCTGCAGGCTGACGGGGGGACCCGGACAGCTTCAATAAGCGGCGCTTTCGTGGCATTGTGCCTGGCCCTGATGAAACTCCAGGCGGAAGGCGTTATAAAGGAACTGCCCATCATTGACTATGTAGCCGCGGTCAGCGTAGGCATTGTGGCTGGTGAAACCGTGCTGGATCTTGAGTATATTGAGGATTCTCGGGCAGAAGTGGATATGAATGTGGTTATGACCGGGAGGGGCAACTTCGTTGAGGTTCAGGGGACGGCTGAAGGAGCCCCCTACAGCAAAGCCAAACTGGATGAAATGCTGGCTTTAGCGGCAAAGGGGATCCAGGAAATATTTGATCTGCAAGCTAATATTATTGGAAAGGGATTCGGTAATGGTCCGGGACCTGTTGATAGCAACTAGAAACCGCAAAAAGAAAGCCGAGCTGCAGGAAATTCTGGCGGGCTGGCAGGTCAACCTGGTCAGCCTGGATGAGCTGGAGGGCATGCCGGAGGTGGATGAAGACGGGACTACCTTCGCCGCCAATGCTCTAAAGAAAGCTCGTACCATGGCTGAATTGAGCGGAATGATAACCCTGGCCGATGATTCCGGCCTGATGGTAGACGCCTTGGGCGGGGCACCGGGGATCTTTTCCGCCCGTTTTGCGGGACCAGAATGCCGCGACGCCGACAATAACGCCAAGTTACTGGATCTAATGCATGAGGTGCCGGAAGCAGAACGGACTGCCCGGTTCGTCTGTGTTATAGCGGTGGCCATCCCAGGGGGTGAGGCGCAGACAGTTCAGGGCATTTGCGAAGGCACGATAATTACAAGGCCCCGCGGCCAGAAGGGCTTTGGTTATGATCCTCTATTCATCCCAGCGGGTTTCACCTCGACCTTCGCCGAACTGGGTGAGGACATAAAGAATCGAATCAGTCACCGGGGCAGAGCCTTGCAGGCAGCCAAACCGCTGTTGCAGCGGCTTTTAAACACGGAGGGTTGAGTTTGCGGATTGCAGCGGTAGCCGATACCCATGGCCATACCGAAAGCATAATCTCCCGGCTGGCCTATGTAAAACCCGACTACCTGCTGTTCGCGGGGGATTTTTACCGGGACGGGCGGGCCATCGCCGGGAGGCTCAAGATCGAAGCCGCGATTGTAGCCGGCAATAGCGATATGTCCTATCGTGACCGGCAAGAACAGGTGGTAAACCTGCACAACCACAGGTTTTTGTTGATCCATGGCCACCAGTACGGAGTGAAAAACAATCTGAACCGTTTGTACTACTATGCTCTGGAACTAGAAGTGGAAGCAGTGGTTTTTGGCCATACCCATAGCCCAATCTGCCAGCGGGTGGGTGATATTTGGATGATCAATCCAGGCAGCCCGGTCCGGCCAAGGCTTTCTGCCCGGGCCAGCTACGCCCTGATAGAAGTGGACCAGGAGAGTATAAAGCCGGCCATCCAATGGATGGCACCCTAGATACGGAGTCTTTTATCATGATTGAGGCGACAACCGATGATTGTTGCAGTATAATGCTATTAAACTGATGCGGAAGATGCATTATTAATTGGTTTCGAAAGGGGAATAAAGGTGGAAGAACTGGCCAAACAAGTGAAGCAGGAGATGCTGCGCACGGTAATATGGGTTGCTGTCGCTATGGCTATTGGAATAGGTATATTTACGGTCTTGTGGAGATAAATTATTGATGGGATCGGGTGCAAGGAGCGGTTGACCTCAACTGCTCCTTATTTGTTAATTGGTTTAGCCAGCGGAGAAAGTCCTTTGGGATTGACAACCGGACCGATGCTCCTTATAATTGATTTATGAATACCCATCAGGGGTATATAGAGGTGATCAGATGCAAACAGAAGAAAGAAAAAAGATTATTTCCCGACTGAAACGCATTGAAGGCCAGGTCCGGGGGGTGCAGCGGATGATTGATGAGGAAGCCAATTGCAGCGAGATTCTCAATCAGATAGCCGCCATAAAGTCGGCTGTTCATCAGGTCGGTGTAATCATATTCGAGCATCATGCCCATGAATGCATCGCCCGATCGCTCCAAACCGGCGATAGTGGAGAAGCTTTCGAAGAGATGGTGAAAGTGATGGGTAGGTTTATAAAATGAAATATTAAGGAGGAATCAAAATGTCCAATGTCAAGACCTTGACCGCCGACAATTTTGAAAGCGAAGTGTTACAGGCTCAAAAACCAGTTCTGGTGGATTTCTGGGCTCCCTGGTGCGGACCCTGCAAGATGATCGGACCCATTGTTGATGTTCTGGCTGAGGAAAATGCTGCCAAGCTGGAAGTGGGAAAACTGAACGTGGACGAGAACCCTTCGCTGGCTGCGCAGTACGGGGTGCGGGGAATTCCGACCCTGTTGTTTTTTAAAGACGGAAAAGAAGTCAAGCGCATTGTGGGCGGTCAGAACAAGAATCAGCTCCAGAAAACCATCGATGAAGTTACGGCATAACACGCTGAAGAGAATCTAGAACCGGCTGACAGGGTGGCCATCATTTTGGTGGTCACCTTTTATTTTGGCCTGCGGATCGAGTCCAGATACTCACGAATTTTCTGTTCGTAGCCATTGCTGCCCGGTTGATAAAAAGAAACGGGGCCCAATTCCCGGGGAAGGTAATCCTGCTGAACATATCCTCCGAAGTCGTGGGGATAGAGATATCCTTCTCCTTTGCCCAGCAGAGGCCCGGCCAGGCGATGGGAGGTGTCGCCAAGATGATCCGGCACCTTTACCCGATTGCCGGCACGCACTTGGGCCAGGGCTTTGTCGATGGCTGTTTTGGCACTATTGCTCTTGGGGGCGGTAGCCAGATATATGACCGCTTCCGCCAGGGGGATGCGGGCTTCGGGAAGACCTACATAATCGACCGCAGCTGCGGCCGCTGTGGCTATGGAAAGTGCCTGGGGATCAGCCAGGCCGATATCTTCAGCTGCATGAACAATCAGGCGGCGGACTATGTAGCGGGGATCCTCACCCCCTTCCAGCATTACCGCCATCCAGTACAGAGCGGCATCCGGGTCTGAACCGCGGATACTCTTAATGAAAGCAGATATGGTATCAAAGTGATAATCGCCGCTGCGGTCATATTTCAGAATAAGCTTACCGGAAACCTTCAGTACCATCGCCTTGGTAATCTGCAGGGATTGGTGGACCGATCCCAGAGAGTTGTGGATGGCGTCCAGAATGTTTAGGGCCATGCGGGCATCCCCTTGGGCTGCCTGAACCAAAATACGCAGGGCCTCCTCCTCGATGGTGAGATTGAACTCTCCCAGTCCGCGGACTCGATCCTGCAGGGCATGGTTGATGATCGTCGTTACAGCTTGTGCATCCAGGGCTTCCAAGATATAGAGCTTTAATCGGGACAGCAGGGCGGTATTCAGTTCGTATAGGGGGTTTTCTGTGGTAGCCCCCACCAGGGTCAAGGTACCATCCTCGACGAATGGCA
>JAKJCH010000034.1:0-333 GCA_022706565.1 Bacillota bacterium
TAGGTATTCACATCCTGGATCTATTCTGCGGTAAAGCGCCTTACACCATCAAACTGCTAGAAACCGGCGAGTCATATAGAGACCGGGAAATGATAATCGATGGAGTGCGGGGGAAAATCCATGGTACCGCTTCTGGAGAACCAAGAATCGACGAAAATGGTCAGATCACTGGTGCGACAATTATAATCCGCCCGATAGCCCGAGTACAGGAACTAGTTAACAAGATTAGCGGTGCCCAGGCCACGTTTACCTTTGATTCCATAATCGGTGAAGACAAGAATCTGAAGAATTCGATTCGACTAGCCACCATCGCCAGCGCCAATGATTCGGCGG
>JAKJCH010000034.1:343-8571 GCA_022706565.1 Bacillota bacterium
CAGCCAGCGGTACTGGGAAGGAAGTATTTGCCCAGGCCATCCATAATGGCAGTTCGCGACGCAACGGTCCGTTCGTGGCCATCAACTGCGCGGCATTACCCCGGGAACTAGTGGGAAGTGAACTGTTTGGATATGTGGAAGGAGCGTTTACCGGGGCCCGGCGAGGAGGCAGACCGGGGAAATTTGAACTGGCCAACAAAGGGACTCTTCTGCTGGATGAAATCGGTGATATGCCATTGGAACAACAGGCCATGTTATTACGGGCTATCCAAGAGAAGGCGATATTGAGGGTAGGAGGCGATTCCCTGATAAACGTGGATGTGAGGATAATTGCCGCTACCAACCAGGATTTGCTGGAGTTGGTCGGGCAGGGGAGGTTCCGAGCTGATCTTTATTACCGTCTGAACGTGGTGCAGATCTCCATTCCGGCTCTGAAGGACAGACGACCTGATATCAAGTTATTGTTCGAATACTTCGTCAAGGAGATGTCGGCGCGAATCAATAAACGGATATCTGTGATAGACGACGATGTTATCAATGTAGTGCAAGCCTACGATTGGCCGGGCAATATCCGTGAATTGCAGAATGTCGTGGAGAGAACTCTTTTGTTGGCGGAGGATGGACATATCACCCTTGATTGCCTGCCTCGGGAAATTGTGATAGCTCAGGACAGTGAATACGATGCCGACTTTGGAGGAGGATACCAAGACATTGCCCCGTCGCCAGTTCTCCTCTCCAGCCGCGGCACCCGCAAGGCACAAGCAGCCGAAAAGGAGAAGGAACGGATAATACGTATTCTAGACAAACATGGAGGCAATGTAAGCAAGACGGCTACAGAGCTGGGGATTTCTCGCAACACTTTATACAGGAAAATGAGGAGTTATGCGATAAGCAATTAGATCAATAATTGTGGATTTGAGCATATAAGTTCTTGGCTTCCGCTAAGTGATTGCTCTGGTTATTTGAATAAAAGAATAAGCGCTGGGCGTTGCACCCAGCGCTTCAGACTATAAGAAAGACTGATAGTTACGTTAATGCGGAACCCTCGCTCCAGTGACGTCCCTCATGCACGGGCCAATCCCAGACATTCCCATTGCTTTACTATAAGCCTTTTTTGCTCATTGCCAAGTAGTATTTCTGACTCGAATGTCCAATAATTGTCTTCACGGTTAGAATAATACTGAACCAGCAAAGATTATCCTCTGCATATCGGAAACACCCTCTATTTGCGGGCATATAATGGCGTCCCGATATACCCTTTCAATTGGGAAGTCTTTGGTAAGACCGTAGGATGCGTGCACGTCCATCGACAGTTTGGCTGCTTCCACCGCCGTATCACTGGCGTAACCTTTTACCAAAGCCGCTTCCGCTTCAAATTGACGCCAATCACTGGAACGCCGCGAAAGTATATCGTTGGCAAGGGTCCCGAGACGATAGCACATCCAGCGGGTGCTGTGATACTTGGCGGCCAGGTGACCGATTTTGAGTTGTATGGCCTGGAACTTGGCAATGGGTTGGCCCCGATGCAATTTTTCTTTGGCATATTTTATAGCATCTTCGTAAGCAGCCAGGATACCCCCAAGAGCAATAGTTGAAGTACCGATTTTCCCGAAGGCTATTCCCAATAACAAGATATCAAATCCCTGGCCTCTTTGCCCCAGCAAATTGGAGGCTGGTACCCGCACATCTTTCAGATATACATCGTATATCGGGCTCCCATGACCGCCGATTTTTTCCCAGGCTGGGGACAGAGAATAACCGGGACAAAGCTTGTCGACTATGTAGGCGCTGACCCCGCCAACTTCGGTATCCTTGCAGAATACAACGATAGGTCCTTCATAAGCGGCTGCGGATATAAATCTCTTTACCCCGTTGATGACTGCATAATCACCGTCTTGGGTGACAGTGGTGACCAATTGCTTGGGATCAGATCCTGTTTCAGGCTCTGTAAAAGCAAACGATGGGTGCAGTTTCCCTTTACAGATGTCAGGGAAATAACGGTCCTTCTGCTCCTCGGTTCCAAAGATGCTAATCGCATCGGCACCCAGCATATGGACGGAAAAAAGAGTCGCTACTCCCGCTGAAGCTCGCGCAATCTGTTCCTGGACTAAAACATAATACTCATAGCCAAGAGCACTTCCCCCATATTTTTCTGGGAAGGGTATGCCCATGAAGCCAAGCTCGGCCATTCCATCAAGTATTTCCGCCGGAATCTTGTCTTCGGCGTCAATCTGCCCAGCCAAGGGGGCAATTATCTTGGTTGCGAATTCGCGGGCTGATTCTTGGATAAGTTGTTGCTCTTCGGTAAAATTAAAATCCATTTAGCCAATCCCTCCTGCTAACAATAATACTCCCGTTGCCTGTTCTTAGTACCAGTATAGGGCATAAATAAAATTATTCAAATATCTTGATTGCCCTGCCAGCGGCGTTTCGTTGGCGGTCAGCATTGCATGGGGTTTCACTCTTTCTTTTATGTGCTCCCAGCAAGGTTAAGATAATGCTGGACATAGGTTAGGGAAGCCTGGCCAACATCAAAATTATCGAGTTGGCGATAATAGAGCTTGACAGAGATTTAATATTGACGTAATTCTTGGATAAAATAAAAAATGAGGTGCGTCTATGTGTCTAATAGTCTTTGCCCTGGATTGCCATCCCCGCTACAAATTGGTGTTGGCAGCCAACCGCGATGAGTTTTACCAGCGTCCCACTCAGACAGCTGCATTTTGGCCGGAGCGGCCTGATGTCTTAGCCGGGAAGGACCTGCTTAAAATGGGAACCTGGTTGGGAATAACCAAGACAGGCAGATTTGCAGCCTTAACCAATTATAGAGACCCCAGCCAAAACAAACATGGGGCTCCTTCGCGCGGATTGCTGGTTTATAATTACCTCATTGGGCAGGATGCTCCGGACGACTATTTAAGGCGGCTGGTTGGAACCGCCCAGCAGTATGATGGCTATAACCTGTTGGCAGGGACAACCAGCGCCCTCTATTATTTTTCCAACCAAGAGCAAGCTGTACGGCAAATTCAACCGGGTATACATGGGTTAAGCAACAGTTTGCTTAATGTTTGTTGGCCTAAAGTCAACCGCAGCGTACGGCAAATGAAGGATTGCTTGCTTGACGATGTTATTCAAGAGGACAGGCTTTTCCGCATCATGGCTGATAAACAGCAAGCCCCAGACCACGAATTGCCAAGAACAGGGGTGAGTCTGGAATGGGAACGGCTACTGTCATCAATATTTATCGCCGGAGAAGATTATGGCACCCGCTGTACGTCGGTCCTGTTAGTCGATCGTAGTAATCATGTCCAGTTCTGGGAGAAGAGTTTCAAATTTGGAAACCAAGAAGATGCCGATATGGTCTCTTATGAGTTTTCTGTTGAAGGCTAGTGTTAGGAGATGTTTGGGACAACTGTACTTTTATGAACAATATGCCCATAATAACAGGTAGTTCGAGAATATTGCACTGAAACTGAGACTTATGGGGAACAATCAGAGGCAAGGTAGAATATTGTAACCATTTTAAAACAATCTTAAGGGGGCAAATCCAATGGAACATGATTTATATGATCTGGCAATATTGGGTTGTGGTCCAGCAGGGCTGTCGGCAGCCATCAACGCTACCATTCGTAATAAAAAGGTAGTAGTGATAGGCTCTGAAGTATGTAGCCCACCGATGCATAAGGCACAAAAAATAGACAATTATTTAGGATTGCCCGACATAAGCGGGAGCGAGCTGCTGGATAAATTTATGCAGCATGCTGGGCAGCGGGGTATCGAGATTATTAACAATAAAGCTACCAGCATTAACGAGTGGGAGGGACTGTTTAATATCCTGGTAGGCGAAGAAATAATCGCTTCCCGCACTATTGTGATTGCCACAGGGGTACCATATCGTCCCACTTTGCCTCGCGAAGAGCATTTTTTAGGCAAGGGATTGGGTTACTGTGCAACCTGCGACGGCCCCATATATAAAGGTAAGGATGTTATTATTATTGGGCACAGCACGGAAGCTGAAGGTGAGGCCAATTTCATGGCCGAGATCTGTAAGCAGGTTTATTACCTGCCTCTGTATAAAGCGATTGAGAATCTTGATCCCAGTATCATAATCTTAAATGGAAAGCCAGCGGGCATAGTTGGAGAAGAATTCGTTCTAGGGCTTCAGTTGAAGGATGGGTCGACTATCGACACAGAAGGGTTGTTCATACTGGGTGGCGAGACGGCACCCGATCGCTTGATACCGGGATTGGAGATTAAGAATAACCACATAGCTGTCAATCGCCAGCAGGAGACCAACCTGCCAGGGATTTATGCCGCCGGTGATTGCACCGGCGGTCCCTACCAGGTGGCCAAGTCGGTGGGAGAAGGGCAGGTGGCTGGCCTCAATGCCAGCAAATATGCCTCCCGGCACAGAGGCTAAAGGCAGCCAACCGATCGGCGTCGAGTCCATCACTGGCTGACTGTCCTAGTGGGTAAACCTATCATCCGGGTAAACGCTAACATGGCTTAGAAAAACCTATCAATTGTAAGCATACGGTTGGAAATAAACCATAACAGAGGAATAGTCTGCCTTTACAAGGGCAAAATAAATAAGTTATAATGCAAAAGCCTCCGAAGAATCATCTTTATGGATGAAAAATAATAAGAATAAATATATATTGTATTATGTGATGGTAATAATTAGTCTGATGGGGGGAGAGGTGTCGGTTTGAAAAAGCATATTATCACTATAATAAAACCTAATCTGATAAGGGAAAAAGACCAAATTAATTGCCGGGAGTGCGCTACTTCCTGCCAATCCGCCTGCAAGACATCTTGCACGGTAGGAAACCAAACCTGTAAAAATACAGCCAGTGACTAGGTTGTAGGAATAAGGGGGCGAGAGCCCTCTTTTTTATTGCCATCTTTTATTGGCAATAGGTGGGGAAAGGAGAAAGAAGTTTGTTTTGGCCGCAGGGCTTTGATATTAATACTGACCTGCATGTATTTCAGCATAAGGGGATAAATGTTCTTCTGGACGTAAACAGTGGGGCTATCAGCGTTCTGGACGACTTGGGCTATCGCTTCATCTTAGAACTGAAAGAAAACAAGGGCGATTCCCAGTTGGTTTTAGACCGTTTAGCTAAGGAGTATGTAACCGAAGAGATCCAGGAGTTCCTGACTGAATTGGAAAGCACCCGCGCCGCTGGCGCCATCTTTACTCCAGCCCAGTCGCCTACACTGGATTGGTCCCAGCTGCCCATCAAAGCTCTCTGCCTGAATGTGGCCCATACCTGTAATATGAAGTGCCATTATTGTTTTGCTAATCAGGGTAACTTTGGATTGAAAGCTCAGCTTATGGACTTGTCCGTTGGCAGGAAAGCCCTGGATTTCCTCATCGCCCGCAGCGGTCAGGCTCAAAATCTGGAGGTTGACTTTTTTGGCGGGGAGCCGCTTCTAAATTGGCCAGTAGTAACACAATTGGTCCGTTACGGAAGAGAGATGGAGCCTTCGACTGGGAAAAGATTCAATTTTACTCTTACCACCAATGCGCTCTTGCTTGATGATGGAATCATGGATTTTATCATTGAAAATGATATCAGCGTTATTCTAAGCTTGGACGGTCGCTGCTCCACCAATGACCGGCACCGGATAATGAGCGATGGGTCCGGCAGTTATGACATCATTGTTCCCAGAATCAAGCAGATGGTGGCCAGGAATCCCATAAGTCACTATATCCGGGGTACCTTCACTAAGCATAACCTGGATTTCAGCAGAGACCTCAGCCACATCGTAGAACTGGGCTTTGATGCCGTTTCTCTGGAGCCGGCGGTTGGTTCCGCCAATCCATACGCAATTCATGCTTCAGACCTTCCCTCTGTGTTGGCCGAGTACGATCGTCTGACAGAAATGCTGTACAGTTTCCATCGCGAGGGCCGAGATATTCATTTTTTCCATTATGATCTGGATCTGCAGAAGGGACCATGTTTGGCAAAACGTCTCTCGGGATGCGGAGCCGGAGTAGAATATCTGGTCATAACACCGGAAGGGGACATCTATCCGTGTCATCAATTCGTCGGGGAGAGCCAGTTTGTGATGGGCAATATCGAGAGCGCTGAACTGGATGGAGTTATTGTGGCCACATTTGCCGGCAACCGCCTGCAAGACAAGGAAATATGCCGCAAATGCTGGGCACGCAATTATTGTGGCGGCGGATGCCATGCCAACGCATACCATGCCAATGGGGATTTGAGTATTCCCGACGCAGTGAGCTGTGCTATGCACCGCAAAAGAATTGAAGGGGCTATTTACTTGGAAATAGTCAAGCACCTGGACGCAAGCATTGGTTGAAGAAAATAAGCAGGAAATTTGACAATAGTTGTAGAAAAGAATGACGATTATATTGTGATGGAGAGGTTTTATGGAGAAATTTA
Source organism: Bacillota bacterium (assembly GCA_022706565.1). Taxonomy (GTDB): domain Bacteria; phylum Bacillota; class Syntrophomonadia; order Syntrophomonadales; family Syntrophomonadaceae; genus PHAA01. Next base: position 6,757 of record JAKJCH010000034.1, read on the forward strand.
CTAAATGTTGGAGGTATGGGGGCAGCGCCACATTAGCCCTTATGATAATTATTGTGGTGTGGTGTTTCGGGGTAAGAACCCCGGCTTATTCGATTTCGGTAGATGGCAACAAAACCTTGGTGGTGGCCAGCAAGGCCGATGCCAATCAAGCAATTGCGCAGCTGCCTGATAGTGAGATTGCCGCAAGGATAGGTATCAACCGGACTTTTGCCGACCGCCGGGATGTAATTGCTGGAGATCAGGTACTGGCCCAATTAAATCTGGCTTTACAGCCTAAGGTAAACGGTGCATCGTTATTGGTAAACGGCCAGGCTGTGTTATATATGGAAAGCAAAGAACTGGCCCAGCAGTTACTGGATAAACTGTTGCAGGAACACTCAAAGGTGGCAGATGATGAGAATCTGGTATCTGTTGGTTTTGCTGAGGATGTGCAGGTGGTCGAGGGCATTGTGGTAGCTGCCTGGATATCAAGCTGGGACAATGCCTGGAGTATGATAAACCTGGGCACCGTGACCCCCCAAGTTTATACTGTTAAAGAGGGCGACTCCTTGTGGAGCATAGCCAGGGCGCACGATATGTATGTGACTGATATTGTGGCCAGCAACGGAATTCAGGAAGATAGCATCCTGGCTCTAGGCCAATCCATTATTTTAAGTAAGCCTACGCCCCTGGTTACGGTTGTAGCCCAAGTGGAAGGAAATGAGACGGTACCCATCCCTTATCAAACCATTACTGAGAATGACAACTCCGTAAATGGAATCAAGGTTAAGACCGAGGGAAAGAATGGAGAAAAATTTATAGCTTATACCGCGACATTGCGGAACGGAGTAGTGGAGAGCAAGAACATAATCGAGGAAAAGGTGATAAAGGTTGCGGTTGACAAAGTGGTCGTCAAAGGGCGTTCAGTCCAGGTCGCATCACGTAGCGGCGGAGGTACAAGTACAGGAAAACTCCATTGGCCTGTCAGCGGCTCCATCAGCCAATCCTTCGGCCGGGGGCATACCGGAATGGATATTGCCGGGGCTAGTGGGTCGGCCATCGGTGCTGCCGACGGCGGGACGGTGACATTTGCCGGTTGGCAGGGCGGCTACGGCAACTTCATAATAATCAATCATGGCAATGGAATAGTGACCCGCTACGCTCATTGTTCCAAATTGCTGGTCCAGAAGGGACAGAAGGTGAGCCAAGGCCAGACTATAGGTTTGAGAGGCTCGACGGGACGTAGTACCGGTCCGCATCTGCACTTTGAGGTTATGGTGGGGGGAGCCTTCCGTAATCCAATCAATTATCTGCGTTAGTCGGACATCGAGAACCCTGATCTGATAAGGGTCAGGGTTCTTATTTATGGTTAGAGAGGAGCCCGAAAGAGTATGTATGATGTCATAATATTGGGCGCTGGACCGGCAGGTTTGACTGCTGCCATCTACACCTGCCGCGCCGGACTGAAAACAATGGTATTGGAATCCGCCATGGTTGGAGGCAATGCTGCCATAGCGGATCATGTAGACAACTACCCCGGGTTTCCGTTTGGCATCCTGGGAGGGGAGCTTATGGAAAACTTCCGGCAGCAGGCCGAGCGCTTCGGAGCCGAGATTCGTATGGAGCAAGTTACTGCAGTTGTGAATACTTCCGAAAGCAAACAAATAATCACTACAGACAATGAATATAAAGCTCGAGCCGTTATCATAGCGACTGGAGCCCGGCGTCGAACCCTGACGGTGGCGGGGGAAAGCGAGTATTTGGGTCGTGGGGTATCATATTGTGCTACATGCGACGGAGCCTTTTTTCGCAATAGTTTGGTGGCAGTTGTGGGAG
>JAKJCH010000034.1:8581-8923 GCA_022706565.1 Bacillota bacterium
GCTATATCTGGCAGACATGGCTGAGAGGGTGTATATAATTCACCGCCGCGAGGAGTTCCGGGCCAGCCCTCTTTCTGTAGAAAAAATTAACAATCACAGCCGCATAGAATGTAAACTCAATCGGGTTGTGAAAAGAATCGAGGGCGATAGCGTTATGCGTGCGGTGATCCTAGAAGATGTGATCACCAAGGAAGAGGAAACGCTGGAGGTAGAAGGCCTGTTTGTTAGCATAGGACTTATTGCTGACTGTGATTTTGTGGAAGGGGTAAACACCAGTAACGATGGCTATATCATCACCGACAACAATATGTGCACCTCGATAGAAGGAATCTTTGCGGCTGG
>JAKJCH010000034.1:8963-12056 GCA_022706565.1 Bacillota bacterium
CCGCCAGATTGCCTCGGCGGTAGGAGATGGCGCCCAGGCGGGAATGGCGGCCACCGAGTTCCTAAAAGAATAGCATTGGTGCCAGTATTTGCTTAACCCTAAGTCCAGTTATCCATTGTATAATCAATGGGTAAACGGGATGAGGGGAGAGGGGTTCTGTGCCCGGAGTCAAACCTTCTGGCTTTGTGGTTTATATAATCTGTGCGGTTGTTCTGGTGGCGCTCGGTTATTACATTTTTAGGACCGGTACACATGTAACCCAGTTCAAACAAGGTTTCTTCCGGTTTATGGTAGGGCAGGAAACCAATCTGCGCACCGGGACATGGGAGCAAGTGGACACTGCCCATTTCAGAATCAAGTACCTGCCGATAGATAAGTATAGCGTGGGGTTGGTAAGCGAGGCCGCCGAAGATGCCTATATCAAGATCAGCCAAAAGATGGGCTGCGAACCTTCCCGGCTCATCACCATAGTAGTATATCCGGATAATGCCAGCCTGGCTGCCAGCTTTGGCTGGGATAAGAATGAAAAGGCGCTGGGAGTCTACTGGGGCGGGACCATTCGCATTCTGTCGCCGCGCGCCTGGTTGGCCAATCTTGGACAGGAGGAGCGCTTTATGAAAGAAGGCCCCATGGTTCACGAGATGGCTCATTTGATGATCGATGAGATGAGCCGGGGCAATTATAATCGATGGTGGACAGAAGGAGTCGCCCAGTACACTGAGAGAGAAATTACCGGGTTTGAGTTTTCCAGCCCATTCAGAAAAAAGGATGATCTATACTATTATCAACTGGACAATCTTGAGAAAAATTACGACCGTCTGGAGCAGTCGGTTGCCTATTGGGAGTCGCTGCAGGCAGTTGATTATTTAGTCGGAGCTTACGGCGAAGACAAGATTTATGAGGTTCTCAACCGTTTGTCCAGGGGAGATACCATGGCAAGAGCGTTGGAGAGTGCTTTAGGAGTAGATTACGCTACGTTTTCCCGGAATTTTTATCGATACCTGGAAGACTAGTGGGGTGAGGTGTTTTTTTTGCAGGATACCTTGGTTATCGAAGGTGGATTACCTCTTCGGGGTAGGGTGAGAATAAGCGGTGCCAAGAATGCCGGATTGGTTTTGATGGCGGCCAGTATTATGGCCGACGGTGAAACAATTTTGGATAATGTTCCCCGCATTTGTGATACAGAGGTTATGGTGGACATACTGAATGAGATGGGGGCTTCAGCACATTGGAGAGAAGACGGTAGTCTATCCATACATCCCCCTCAGGATGGAATGAAACACTGGACCCCATTAGAGTTATCGAAGAAATTGCGTGCTTCCAACCTTTTCCTTGGTGCATTGCTGGGACGGCAGGGCCAAGCTGTAGTGTCTTTGCCGGGGGGATGCGATATTGGTTCCCGCCCCATGGACCTGCATGTTAAGGGCGTGCGGGCATTGGGAGCGGAAATTGAGATTGACAACGGCTGCATTCATGCCCAGGCAGTGGAAACCCACGGAGCCAGGATTTACCTGGACTTTCCTAGCGTGGGGGCAACGGAGAACCTGATAATGATGGCAGCTAAAACACCTGGGCTGAGTATAATCGAAAACGCTGCCAAGGAGCCTGAGATAGTCGACCTGGCTAATTTCTTGAACTCAATGGGAGCCAAAGTCAGGGGAGCCGGTACGGACGTGGTAAAGATAGAAGGCGTGTCCCGATTGAAAGCAGGCCGATATTCCATAATACCCGATCGTATTGAAGCCGGTACGTACATGATCGGGGCGGCCATTTCCGGTGGCGAGGTACTAGTAGAGAATGTAATACCTACCCACCTGCATCCGATAATGGAGGAGACCGATCAGGGGATTCTCGTTAAAGCCGGTAGGACTGTTCTTCATGCTGATATCAAGACCTTGCCATATCCGGGCTTCCCCACCGATATGCAATCGCCTATGCTGGCTTTATTATCGATTGCCCAAGGGACGAGTGTAATAGTAGAGAATGTGTTTGAAAACCGTTTCCAGATGGTCGAAGAACTAAATAGGATGGGTGCCAGAATCAGACTGGAGGGACAAACGGCTATCGTAGAAGGCGTTCCCGCATTGTATGGCGCCACGGTTAGAGCAACCGACCTGAGAGCCGGTGCAGCACTGGTATTGGCTGCCTTGGCCGCCCGTGGCGAGACGGTTATTGAGAATGCCATCCATATATTCCGAGGATATGAGGATATAATTGGGAAGCTGACTGGCTTGGGGGCCCGCATTAAATAGATGATCTGTCTTTAGATCCAGTTCATGTAAATGGAGCCAGGGTGGTTATGCACCCTGGCTTTTGACGTGGCTTGGCAACTTTGTTTTGCGGATAATTTAGGATAGAATTTGAAGAAACAGGAGGGGCATGGTGAGATACAGAATAATATCGGTTGGCAAGATCCGCGAGCCCTTTTACCTGCAGGGTGCCAATGAATACTTAAAAAGACTCAAACTCTACACAACGATAGACCTGATCGATGGATGGGAAGAGAAGGTCAGCCCCAATGCCGGAGCTAAGGATATAGAGAGGTGTTTGCGCAGAGAAGGGGAACGCGTTCTGTCCCTGCTGGGCGATAATGAATTATTGGTGGTCTTAGACCCCCACGGTCAGATGATGAAGTCAGAAGGATTTGCCCAAAAAATAGACGAGTGGAATCATTCCGGTCGGACTCGAATCAATTTTTTAGTAGGGGGAGCACACGGTCTTGACGCCCGGGTCAAAAATGCAGCTGGTCTGCTTATCTCCCTTTCTCCAATGACCTTGCCCCATCAACTGGCGGTACTGGTTCTGACAGAACAGATCTATCGCGGATTCAAGATACTGAGACGCGAACCCTATCACAAATAACCCTACAATAATAGATTCCACAAATAGACAGCACCTATGGATCCCAGTACTATCAATACTATATTGATTTTGGCCCAGGAAAGGAGCAGTGCGACTGCCCCGCCGCAGACTGCGGAGGCGGTATCACCCGTAGATGACAGGATGCCTGGGAAGATGAGTGCTCCCAATGCGGCAAAGGGTACGTAGCGGAGAAAGGCCATCCAGAAGCGGGGCAGATGTACACCTTTTAAG
>JAKJCH010000035.1 GCA_022706565.1 Bacillota bacterium
ATTCCGGGCTTATCCCTAAGCTATGCAAAGCCGGATTCAAGGGACCTATTTATACCAGCCCGGCCACCGCTGAGCTGTGTGCCATAATGTTCCCCGATGCCGGTCATATCCAGGAATCTGAGGTGGAGATGAAAAACCGCAAATTGAGCCGGGCCGGCAAGACCTTGCTGGAGCCCATCTACACTGCGGAAGAAGCCTTGGAATGCCTGCCCCAACTGAGTCCGCTCAATTACGACGAGGTCAGGCGGCTGGCCCCGGGCGTTGAGATAAGGATGCGGGACGCCGGGCACATCCTCGGTTCCAGTATCGTGGAGCTGTGGATAGACGAGAACAACGGGAAGAAGGAGAAACTGGTCTTCAGCGGTGACCTGGGTCAGGGGGGACAGCCTATCGTAAAGGACCCCACTGTGGTCGAGAGTGCCGATTACGTAATACTGGAATCTACCTACGGCGACCGCTTGCATAAAGGCACCGCCAACCGGGTGGAGCAGCTCAAGAAGATCATCGAGGATACCATGCGCCGGGGGGGCAACTTGATTATACCGTCATTTGCGGTGGAGCGTACCCAGGACCTCCTTTATGATCTGAGCATCCTACAGACCAACGGAGAGCTGGATCCCTCCATCGAAATCTATATCGACAGCCCGCTGGCCATCGCGGCTACCGAGATATTCCAGAAGAGCATCGACTATTATGACCAGGAAACCATGGATATACTGAACAGCGGCCGGCATCCGCTGAAGCTGCCCAACCTCAAGTACTCCCGTACCCGGGAGGATTCGGTGGAACTCAACAACCGGCTGGGCAATACCATCATAATCTCCGCCAGCGGCATGTGTGACGCCGGACGAATCAAGTATCATCTCAAGTACAATTTGTGGCGGCCGGAGAGCACCATCCTCTTTGTGGGTTACCAGGCCGTGGGCACCTTGGGACGCAGGATCCTGGACGGGGAGAAGATGGTGACCATCCATGGCGACCAGTTGGTGGTTAAGGCCGATATCAAGGCGATCGAAGCCTATTCAGCCCATGCCGATCAGGTCGGCTTGTTGAACTGGCTGAAGAATTTCAAGCCCAAGCCCAAGACCATTTTCCTGGTCCATGGGGAAGAGAAGGCCCAGCCGGTATTGGCCGACTTGATTCAGCAGGAGATGAACATCCCGGTGCTTATTCCGGGTTGGTTGGATGCCTTCGAATTGACTCCGGAGGGCGTCCTGGTCGAGGGCACCATGGTGCAGGTTCACGAACTGCCTGAATATCGTGCCGTGCCGCTCAACAAGGCCCTGATCGCGGAACGCAAATATCTGGAATTGAGGACCCGTTTGAACACCCTGTTCCAGGAAAAATACGACCGGGCTCTCTATGATGAACTGATTGAATCGCTGGATCGGATAGCCGGCAACATGTAGTGTAACCGGTCTGGTCATTATTGGGGCTGATAGCTGCGTTAATAGCGAAGGTCCGCTAAATCGACGTACCGCAAGTACGCCTCAGGCGGGCCTTTTCTTTTACCTTGCTCCAGACTTTATTAAACTAAATTTTTAATTTCACAAACCTCCGCCAATGGATGTAAATACCGCATTTATGGCAACCTCATCCAGTCAAATGGAACAGCAGACATTGAGACCGGTTTACTCCATTTTTCTATTTACACATTCTTTTTTTTGGACTAATTCATATAATTGTATATTTGTTTGGCATAATCGGTGGTGCTATAATTCTCTTACTTATTTGGGGAGATGGAAAATGAATGCAAAAGGCAACCGCGTCACTTGAGTTGTTTCGCTGGGGTTATGCCCATTTACCCGGAGCGGTTTTTTTCTATGCGAAAGAGTTGGATCTCGACATGGAAGACATAGGCATACTCTCAGCGATTTTTTATGCCTATGAAAACACCAAGCCCCTGTTCCAATCCGGGGTACAAACGGGACAGGTGCTCCTCCGTTGCTCCAGTCTGACCGCCAGCAAGCTTTCCCGCCGCCTGCAAAAACTGGCTCGGCAGGGCCTGGTCGAGATTAGAGACGGAAACAGCAAAAACTTTGCCGAAAAGATGATCTGGCTGGAACCATTCATGCTGAAATTGGAACAGCTGGTGATCCGTGACCACCCGGAGCTGACCCTTTTACATACACCCCGTCCCAATGACAAGCAAACCAATCAGCAACTGGCTGCCTATCGAACCCGGATCGAAGAACTGGAGCGGGAACTGGAGGAGGAGCGGGCTGCCGCCGCCGCCGTGCCGCTGACCCCATTGGACGCCAACCATCGGCGAGTGGCCGACTTTATTGCCAAGAAGACGGGCAACCTGCTTAGCGTCAAGATGGAAACTGAACTCAGGAAATGGCTGACCGACTTTGGATTTACGCCCGAGTTTCTGTTCGGGATGCTGGAGATGGCATTTGAGCGCAAAATCACCAATCCCCGCGAGATCACCAAGATCGCCAAGGATCTAAAGGACTATGCGGTGACCAGCATAGACGGCCTGGACGTTTATTTCAAGACCTATGTGGACCAGGACAAGGCTGCCCCCCAGGTGCATTTCGACCCAGATGCGGCCGAATTCGGGGCTTTCACCGGACTGGACATGAGCGCCGAAGCCCGGCGCAAGGTATACCATAAATGGCGTTATGATTGGGGCTTCTCCCATCCGATGATCATGAGGGCGGGCGAGTTGATGTGCCAGCGCACCAAAAACGGCAGCCTGGAGTACATCGATAGTGTCCTCAACAATTGGATGACCAAGGAGATAAGGACCTTGAATGATGTCGACAGGGAAATCGCTGAACACAAGAATCGCACCCGGTCCGCCAAAACCGCCGGCTCCAACGGCACTGCCATGCCAGCCAAGAGCGGCAAAAGCGAGCTGGAATTCTACGTACCGCCGGAGGTCCTGGCCGAGCTTAAAAGCAAGGTGTGAACCCATTCCGCCAATACGGATTTTGGGCAGGATACGACAAAATTACATAAAAAATGAGGTATAATTATTGCCAGGTTTTTATCCTGGCATTTTTTATGGAGGTAGTAGCATGGCAATGCTGGAAATGGAACCACAAGCTCATTTGATCGACTTGGAAAGCGAGCGGCGGGTGCTCTCGTCCATGCTCCATTCGGAGGAGGCCTGCATCGAGGCCTGCAATTCCCTGCAGCCACGGGATTTTTATTCTCCTCAGCATGCTACCGTTTTCGAACTGGTCCGCAGCCTATATGAAAGGGAAGTCCGGCCCACCTATGTGGAATTGGTCAAGGAAGCCCATACCCTGGGCATGCTGACCAGTATCCGCGATGCGGAAGAGTTGAGATATATAGCCGAACATTACATCTACGATGGCAACATCGGTTTCTGGGTAAAAAAGGTACGGGATCGCAGCCGCCTGCGCTCGTTCGAGGCATTCATCCGCAAGAGCTACCAGCTCCTGCAGGAGGAGACCGACCGGGATGTGGAGCAGGTATTGATGGCGGCTGAAGAGGAACTGACCAACCTGACCGCCCTGGAGATCGACGACCACGTGGACAGCCCCGAAGAAATGGCCCGGATGGGCTACGAAGAGGTGGAGCGCCGCTTCCTCCGTTACCGGGAGATAAAAGAGAAACACAAGGGGGTTATCCCCCTGGATGGGCTGCCCACCGGTTTTTATAACCTGGACAAGATTACCCTGGGCTACAAACCGGGCGACTTGATCATTCTAGGGGCCCAAACCGGCCACGGCAAGACCTCATTTGCCCTGCACACCGCCGATGCCGTCGCGGTGAAGGGCGATCACAACGTTCTTTACCTCAATACCGAGATGAGCCGGCAGCAGATTGCCCTGCGCTGGGGCTCCATACTCTCCGGCATCGAGCATGAGCGGGTGCGCAGCGGGGAGATAAACGAGTCGGAGCTCTCCCAGATTCTAAGAGGGTACAACGATCTGATGCAGAGCGGTTTTTATTCCTATCCCTGTCCTAACCTGACTCCCGAGAAAACCATCTCCATCGCCCGCAAATTCAAGGCCCAGAAGAATATAGACATGATGATAGTCGACTATATCGGGCGAATGGACAAACAGGATCCCCGCTTGCAGGAATGGCAGGTGCTGGAACAGATCGTCAAGACCCAGAAAATGCTAGCCCAAAACCTGCAAATTGCGGTGATGTGTCTGGTACAATTGAATCCGGACGGGAGTCTGCAGGGGGCCAAACGGATGAAGAACGAGTGCGACCTGATGCTGAAGCTCAGTCCCTTGAGCAAGGATGACCTGGAAACCAATCCTGATCTGCAGAAGTACGACGTTACGCCCAATTACGAGATATATGTGGACAAGAATCGCGACGGGCAAAGCGGTATCCGTATCCCCGTATATTTCGACCTGGCCCGGCAGACTATGAAGGATCCCAAAAGGGTTTCGGTTTAATGGCTCCCATGGACAAATATGCCAAGCAGCTCTACGATGCCCTGGTCAACCTGATTATCAATCTGCACTTGCAGAAGGGCAGCCTGACCAGGGAAGAGATGTATTGCCTCCTGAACGTGGTGGATATGGCTTTGGTGGACAAAGAGGACCAGGGACTGGTCCAGGTGCTGCGCGAATGGCAGGCAGGTGAACCTAATCAAGAAATCGACGAGATAATCAAGGTTACCTTGCTCAACCTGGATTTTGCCAAACCGGCCTCACTGGCCGCGGGCGTGGAAACCATATGCGAGCTGATAAGATATAATAAGGAATTGGGAGAGGCCGGGACGACCCAGGAGCCGCCCCAATCCGAATAGGCAGGAGAGACCGACAATGTCCGATTTCGTAAAAAACCGGGCCCGCCCGGAGATATTTACCCTCAAACCTTATGTGCCGGGCAAACCGATAGAGGAGGTCAAGCGGGAATTGGGCCTGGAGGATGTTATCAAACTGGCCTCCAATGAGAATCCCCTGGGTCCATCGCCACTGGCTATGGCGGCAGTAGCGGCTGCCCTGCCTGACCTCAGCCTGTATCCTGACGCCAACTGTTACCTGCTCAAGCAGAAGCTGGCCAGCCACTTAAGTGTCGATGCAGCCGAGATCCTGGTGGGCAATGGTTCAGATGAGATCTTGATGATGCTGGCGACCGCCTTTTTGAACCGTGGCGATCAGGTCATATACGGTACGCCTACGTTTTCCGAATATGAGATCACCGCCCGGATAATGGGAGCGGAGTGCCTGGAGGTACCGCTGGTCGATTTCACCCATGACCTGGAGGGCATACTGGCGGCAATCAATGAGCGGACCAAAATGGTCTACCTATGCAACCCCAACAATCCCACCGGTACCATTGTAAGCCGGTCGGCTGTGCAGAATTTTATGGAACGGGTGCCCGACCATGTGTTGGTGGTGTTCGATGAGGCTTATGGCGAATATGCGGAAAGCCCTGAATTTATCAGTGGTTATAAATATGTCAAGGAAGGGCGCAACGCCATAGTGCTGCACACCTTATCCAAAATATACGGCCTGGCCGGTCTGCGCATCGGTTATGCCTTTACCACCAGTGATATCGCTCAGGCGGTGGAGAGAGTAAGAGATCCTTTTAACATCAACAACCTGGCCCAGGTGGGAGCCCGAGCCGCCCTCGATGATACCGGACACCTGCAGCAGAGCCGGGAGGTAAATCGGCAGGGGAAACAATACCTATACGATTCTTTCGAGAAGATGGGACTGTTCTATGTGCCCACCGAGGCCAATTTCATCTTCGTAGACACGGGTCGCAACTGTCGCACGGTTTTCCAAGCCCTGCTGGAAAAGGGAGTCATAATTCGCACCGGCGACGTTTTCGGCCATCCTGATTTTATCCGGGTGACGATCGGAACCGCGGAACAGAACCAGCGTTTCATAGAGTCGTTGGCCCAGGTGCTGGGCGAGTAGGCGGCATGGAAACGGTCAGGATTTATTATGATGATATACTGGCCGCCGCGGTGCTGGCTCATAACCTGGGCGCAATGCTGGCCGGGGTAGAGACCAAACCGCTGATCCTCTGTATCGGCTCGGAACGTCATCTACTGGATAGCTTGGGACCGTTGACCGGGACCATGTTGCAGGAAATGGTCCCCGACCTGGAAGTGATAGGGACTCTGGAAAACCCGGTACATGCCCGCAACATGGTTCCTACCTTGAAGAGGCTGGAGCAGTTGAATCCAGGTCAGGTGGTGATAGCGGTGGACGCCTCAGTGGGCAGCCAGAATGAGATTGGTTTGCTGCAATTGCGTCCCGGCAGCCTGGTTCCGGGCAAAGCCCTGGCCCGTAATTTACCGGCAGCAGGGGATTATGCTTTGACTGGGGTGGTTGATGTTCGGGCCAGCCGCAGCGGAATCAGACACCGGCCGGCGGGACTGGCATTAGTCTACAATATGGCCCGGGTTATAAGTCAATCGATAGCCGAATTCTACCAGTTTAAATATGGATTTCAATAGGAGGTAGTTTCTTTGAAACAGTTGATGAGTGGCAACGAAGGTATTGCCAGAGGCGCTTATGAGGCCGGAGTCACGGTGGCAGCCGCCTATCCCGGTACTCCCAGCACCGAGGTGGTAAGCAACCTGGCCGATTATGCCGGTGTTTACTCGGAATGGTCTCCCAATGAGAAGGTAGCCTTGGAAGTAGCGATGGGGGCTTCTTTTGGCGGTGCCCGCTCCCTGGCGGCCATGAAGCACGTGGGGGTAAATGTGGCTGCCGACCCCTTGTTTACGTTCGCCTATACCGGTGTGAACGGGGGCTGTGTGGTGGTTTCGGCCGATGATCCGGGCATGCATTCATCCCAGAATGAACAGGACAACCGCGGTTATGGAATTTTCGCCAAACTGCCGGTAGTGGAGCCATCGGACAGCCAGGAGGCCAAGGACTTCACCCGGCTGGCTTTCGATATCAGTGAACGTTTCGACTGCCCGGTTATGCTGCGGGTGACCACCCGTTTGTGTCATTCCCAGAGCCTGGTGGAGCTGGGGGATGTGCCGGAGCGGCCATTAATGGAATACAAAAAGAACAGTCAGAAATACGTCATGCTGCCGGTTAACGCCCGCCCACGCCATGTGGCGGTGGAGAAACGCATGGCGGAGCTGCGCGAGTACGCTGAACAGACCCCGCTCAACCGCATTGAATGGGGCGATCGCCGCCTGGGAATCATCACCACCGGGATTGTGTACCAATATCTCAAAGAAGTGATGTCTGAGGTGTCGATATTGAAACTGGGGCTGACCAACCCCCTCCCAGAGCAGATGATCCGTGATTTCTCCGCCCAGGTGGAGCGGTTGGTGGTTCTGGAGGAACTGGAACCGGTTATCGAAACCCAGATCAAAGCCTGGGGAATAGCGGTGGAGGGCAAGGATCTATTCAGCAATATCGGCGAATACAGCCCGGAATTGATCGAAGCCCGCCTGCTTGATAAAACCCTTCCGGCAGCGCCGGTTTTACAGCGGGATATACCGCCTCGGCCGCCTTTGCTGTGTCCCGGTTGTCCCCATCGGGGAGTCTTTAATACCCTGCGCACCATGCGGGTGGCGGTGATCGGCGATATCGGCTGCTACACCCTGGGTGCCCTGCCCCCCCTGGATGCGATGGATACCATGGTCGACATGGGGGCCAGTATCGGCAATGCCTTGGGAATCCAAAAGGCCCGCGGCGAAGAATTCGCTCGTCGTTCCGTGGCTGTTATCGGAGATTCGACCTTTATCCATTCCGGGATAACCGGACTTATAGATATCGTTTACAATCAAGGCCAGACTACGGTTATAATCCTGGACAATGATACTACCGCCATGACCGGCCACCAGGAGCATCCCGCCACGGGCCGCACCATCAAAGGCGAAACCACCCGGCGGCTGGATCTGGAAGCCCTGTGCCGGGCCATTGGTATTCAACACATCCAGGTGGTCGACCCCCTGCAGCTGGACCTCCTCAAACAGACTATCAAGACCGAATTGGAGCGTCCCGAGCCTTCAGTAATAATTGCCCGCCGCCCCTGCGCCTTGCTGGTCAAGGAACCGGTGCGGGTCAGGTACTATGTTGATGAGGAGATCTGCAACGGCTGCCGGCTGTGCATCCGCCTCGGCTGCACCGGTATTCACTGGAAGGAAGAGGACAAGGTGGCCCAATTCAACCCCGATAACTGCATTTCCTGCGGATTATGTCCTCAAGTGTGCAAATTCGATGCGATAAAGACGGTGGAGGAATAAAAATGACGCAAGCTACAAGAAACATATTGATTGTTGGTGTGGGCGGACAGGGCACGCTGATGACCAGCCGCATCCTGGCCCGGGTCGCGGTGAACATGGGTTACGACGTCAAGGCTACCGAGGTCCATGGTATGGCTCAGCGCGGCGGCAGTGTGATTTCCGAGGTACGGTATGGCGAAAAAATCTACTCCCCGGTCATAAAAAAGGGGGACGTGGATGTGCTGCTGGCCTTTGAGAAACTGGAAGCAGCCCGTTGGATCCCGTATTTAAAGCCGGGGGGCAAGGTAATCATTAATGATGTTAGGGTTGACCCGCTCCCGGTGATGACCGGCAAGGCCAAATATCCCGATGATATCGCCCAGCATATAGCCGAGCTTGTCCCGGACACCACCATCGTAGATGCCACCGACATGGCAGCCGAATGCGGCAGTGCCAAGGCGGCTAACGTAGTCCTGGTAGGAATGTTGGCTGGAGCGCTCGGCATCCCAGGGGACGAGGTGGAAAAGGCTGTTGCTGAAATGGTTCCGGCTAAAGCTCTGGAGACAAATATCAAAGCCTATCGCCGTGGCGTCGAATTGTGCAAATAGCAGATATTGACTAAACATAAAATATTGTGAAAGTTTAAGCATGTCCTACCCATTGACCTGCCAAATATTTACTAATAAAATGAAAATGGTATCAAACCTGTTATGATTCGCTGATGCATAAATCAGCGAATCATAGTGTATTACTACCTTATGATGCTGCCAGTTTCATTCCCTTCGAGTTTATTTATAAATATTTATCCGCTTCGATAAAAATTCTCAATAAAATTTTTCCATTCAACCGGCTGCCGCTTGAATTAAGTTTGATTTGGCACAGTCGGTTAAAAACGCGAGGCAAAGACAGGAATCGGAAATCAGGCCATTTCTAGCTAATCCATATATTCAATTTCTTTATATATTTAATAATTGCCTGCCAAATAAAAGATATTGTGTCAGCAAGCATAAAAAGAAGGAAAACACAATTCGAGTGACGAAAGTAATATTTGTCAATTAGTATGGTTGCTCTATGTTCATTTATTTGAGGAGGTGGTGCCAGGCATAGATAGTTCGCTTAGGTAGAGCAAAATAAGGAGGGGAATACATGGGTTACCAGAACATACTGCTTGAGAAAGAAGACAAGATTGCAGTACTGACTATCAACAGACCAAAAGCCATGAATGCGCTGAACAATGACACCATAACCGAAATAATCGACGCTGTGACTATAGTGAGCGCCGACGCCGACGTAGATGTGTTGATTATAACCGGAGCAGACAAAGCGTTTGTAGCCGGTGCCGACATCGCGTTCATGCAAAATCTAACCGCTATGGAAGCTCGTGCTTTCGGAGCGCTTGGACAAAAGGCCTTCCGGATGGTAGAAGCAATGGAAAAACCGGTAATCGCGGCCGTAAACGGTTTCGCTTTGGGTGGAGGTTGCGAACTTGCCATGTGTTGCGACTTCCGCATAGCATCAACAAAAGCAAAATTTGGGCAGCCTGAAGTTGGCCTGGGTATAACCCCGGGATTTGGCGGGACCCAAAGACTGCCGCGTTTGGTTGGCGCCGGGATGGCCAAGCAGTTACTTTTGACCGCAGATGTTATCGATGCCGCTGAAGCTCTCAGAATCGGCTTGGTAAACCAGGTAGTAGAACCAGAAGTACTCATGGACACCGTCAAAGCCATCGCTAAGAAGATCGCCAGCAAAGGTCAAATCGCTATTCGCCTCACTAAAGTAGCCGCTAACGAAGGAACCCAAACTGATATTGACAGAGCAATGTCGATAGAGGCCGACGCATTCGGGCTCTGCTTCGCTACTGCTGATCAAAAAGAGGGCATGACTGCGTTCCTGGAGAAGAGGAAACCCAACTTTATCACTGGTTAACTACTGGCTAGTAATTAGAAAAAGGTGCACACGATGCACACAAAATATGGGAGGAATCGTCGTATGAAGATTATGGTACTTGGTGCTGGAACTATGGGAGCCGGCATTGTTCAGAATGCTGCCGCATCCGGTTTCGAAGTAGTATTAAGAGATATCAAACAAGAATTTGTGGACAGAGGTATCAAAGGAATCGAAAAGAATCTTACCAAAATGGTTGACAGAGGCAAATTGGATGCCGCTGCAAAGGACGCAACCTTGGCAAGAATAACCGGAACAGTTGATATGGCAGCCGCCAAAGACTGTGACCTGGTAATTGAAGCCGCCCTGGAAGTTATGGAGATAAAGAAGAGCATCTTCAAAGAGTTGGACGAGCTGTGCAAGCCTGATTGTATCCTGGCTTCCAACACCTCGGCCCTGAGCATTACGGAAATCGCAGCTGCGACCAATCGTGCAGATAAAGTCATCGGCATGCATTTCTTCAATCCCGTACCGGCCATGAAACTGGTTGAGATCATCCGCGGATCCAACACCAGCCAGGCTACCTTTGATGCTATCAAGGACCTTTCCGAGAAGATGGGCAAAGCCCCGGTTGAGATCAACGAAGCTCCTGGTTTCGTGGTCAACCGCCTCCTGATCCCGATGCTGAACGAAGGTATGTATGCGGTTATGGAAGGCGTTGCCAGTCCTGCCGACGTTGATACTTCCATGAAGTTCGGCGCTGGTCATCCCATGGGCCCCTTGGCTCTGGCAGACATGATCGGTCTGGACATCTGCCTGAAGATCATGGAGACCCTTTACAAAGAATTCGGCGATCCCAAATATCGTCCCTGCCCGTTACTGGTGAAGATGGTTCGCGCCGGCAAGCTGGGACAAAAATCCGGAGAAGGATTCTTTGTATATAAAAAATAAATTTTAAGAAAAGGGAGGAGTATAACAGGATGAGTAAGGACGTAGTAATCGTAAGCGCATGCCGCACCCCCGTAGGTTCCTTTGGCGGAACCTTAAAGGACACCCCATCCAGAAAACTAGGCGCCCTAGTAATGGCCGAAGCAGTCAAGAGAGCAGGCTTGAAGCCCGAGCAGATTGAAGAAGTCGTATTCGGCTGTGTTCTGCAAGCCGGTCTGGGCCAGAACATCGCCCGTCAGTGCATGATCGATGCAGGTTTACCCATTGAAACCACCGCTTTCACCATCAACAAGGTTTGCGGATCCGGCCTGAGAGCTGTATCCCTGGCTTCCCAGCTGATCAAAGCCGGCGATGTAGACATAGTTCTGGCCGGTGGCGTCGAAAACATGACCATGGCTCCTTATGTAGTTCCCAAAGCCCGTTATGGCTACAGGATGGGCAACGGCCAGCTGGTTGACGAAATGGTATTCGGCGGCCTGACCGACATCTTTAACGGCTATCACATGGGTATCACCGCTGAGAACCTTAATGAGATGTATGGCATTACCAGAGAAGAACAGGATGATTTCGGTTTCCGCAGCCAGACCCTGGCTTCAGCCGCTCAGAAAGCCGGCAAATTTGACGAGGAAATCGTCCCGGTCGTAATCCCTGGCAAGAAGGGCGACACCATATTTGACAAAGACGAATTCATCAAACACGATGCTAGCCGTGAAGCCATGGCCAAGCTGAAACCTGCCTTCAAGAAAGACGGCAGTGTAACTGCAGCCAACGCATCCGGGATCAACGATGCAGCCGCAGCATTGGTGGTTATGTCCGCTGACAAGG